>JACMPS010000544.1 GCA_014377395.1 Chthonomonadaceae bacterium | reverse complement strand
GCAGTTGTGCCTTCAGTTCTTCTACCTCGTCCGCAAGCACTCGCTTGCCCGACTTTTCATCGCCGATCTGCTCGGTCAGGTCTTCGCCCGTGATGTTTTTCGACTTCACCTCACCGAGTTTCCCTACCGAAGCCAGAAACGTCTCGAACTTGTCCACCGGTATTTTTAGGGTCAACTGTGCTGTTTTCGTGCCGTCACTCTCGGTGTTAAGATTTGTTTCCGCTACGTAGCCCCCCGTCTCTTTTGTCAGGGTCTCGACGGCATCACTGCGAGCTTCCGCGTTGTCCACCTGAACATTCAGCGTCGCTTCGCGGTGTACGTCACGATCCGGGAGAACCATACGCCTAGAGGCACGAAAATAGCCCTCGTCCTTGCGCTCAGGGTCAACGCCGTTAATGTCTTTGACACTGTCTTCACTCAGAAGAGAACCATTTGCCGGAATGCCTTCCAGTTTGGGCTTGTCTCCAGAGTAAGGTATCCCTTTCCTATAAAATTTGAGAGCGTTAGGAGCAGAACGAGCAGGGCTTTTCGCCGCCGCTCTGGACTCGGAGGAAGTTGCAACTGCGTCGTAATCCTGAGCGTGCATCTGGCTTGCTACACCGATTTGCTTCAGGTTGGAAAAACTTTCCGGATTCGCCTGGGCTACCTGCGACTTCGCCGTTTCTTGCATCGCTCCCTCTTCCGTTGCGGTTTTAAGAAAGGGAGCCATTGTCGAGACGATAAGAAGAGTAGCGAGACCACCAAACACAAGGGCGGGCTTTGAGAGACGGCGCAGGGGCAAGATTTTTCCCGGTGGCACACCCTCCGGCAACGAAGACAGGAGTTTTGCTTTCAGCTCCGGCGTCAGGGCGTCGGGTTTGGACGGGCGCAAATGTTTACGGATCAGTTCCATTTCTTGAATCTCCTCTTGACAGGCGGGACAACTCTCTACATGACGCTTGACCTTCAATCGAGCAAAAAGCGAAAGTTCGCGGTCGGCGTAGGCTTTCAGGTTTTCCTGAAACGGGGTACAGGGGGTCATGGCGTTGCCTCCTCCAGTCCTGTCGGCAATGTGGTCATTGGATCAGTCAAGCCATTTGAGTCTGAATGATTCGGGTCTTTGTTCAGCACATAATCGCGTAGGCTTTCCCGTAGTTTGCGGGTTGCGTTCGAGAGGCGAGACTTGACGGTTCCAAGAGGAATCTCCAGCACGGCGGCACATTCTCCGTAAGTCAATCCCTGCAATTCGCAGAGAATCACGACATCACGCTGACCGTCCGGCAATTTTGAGACGGCGCAATGCACCCGGTTTGCCGCCTCACTTTTGACCGCAAGGCGATACGGCGCATCGTCGTGGGGATCGGAATCGCGTTCTTCTTCCAACGGCACGGTTTCTCCTTTGCTTCGCCCACAGTGACGAAGGCAACGGTTGACCGCGATCCGATACAGCCACGTCGAGAGTGCAGCTTCTCCTCGAAACCCGCCGATCCCGCGCCACACTTCCAGAAAGATTTCCTGAGTGAGATCATCGGCATCGTCGGGTGAGGCATAACGTCGCACAAGACGGTGAAGGGACGCGCCATACTGCTCCACCAACTCCGCAAAGGCGTCTTTGTCTCCCCGCTTCAAGCGTACAATCAGACGTTTTTCTTCTCGCAACGAGGTCTCCCCTCACACGTCAATTACTTTTCAGACTTTCGTTAACTCTCTTTTTCAACTTACAAAGGGTTTGGTACAATCTCTGTGCAAAAGGTTCATTCAGGGGAAAGTATTAAGTGTTAAGGGTTAAGTATTGAGAAGGAGACGGGGAACATCTCACGCAAAGACGCGGAGGCGCAAAGAAAAGGAGAAGGGGGCAGATCATTCTTGTTCCTCCCCCTGATGCAAGGGGGAGGTTAGGAGGGGTTGGAGTTCATTTTCTCTCCCCGCATCGCGTCCGGCAGGACGCCTTCACTGAAGGTGTTTTGCGCAAGGATAAACTATACCCCTCCCCTTATGCACCCATTTTGTCCTTTAGCGCGAGATGAAGTTGGTACGTTTTCCGCAGGAATGAATTCCGCGCTGGAAGGCGTTCCGCCCCTGAATTGGCTAAAACTCGGACACCCAAATCGTATTTGCGGCTAAAACAATGGTTTCTGAGAAAGGGTTGAAACTGAATCGCCGTTGCTTCTGCCTTGAGTCCACGGAGGTGGACTTCGCGTTCTTGTAGCCGGGGAATTTATTCCCTGGACTCTTTGAGGGGGTTGGAATTCGCCGTTACCTCCGAAAACAACGAACTCCTATCCTTCCTCTTACACGCGCCAGCCGCCACGCATCTGACGTTTCAGCATGGCGTTTGCTTCTTTCGAGTTCGTGAACTCTTCTCGTTTGGCGTCCCAATCCAGGTGTCGCCCGCCGAGCCGCAACGAAATGTTGGCGAGGTGGCAGACCGTCACGGAGCGATGACCGACTTCGGCAGGGCAGATCGTCGGGGTGTTGGTACGAACCCCATTGATGAAATTGTCCATGTGATCGTTCGACTCGTAGAGTTTGACGGCGTTGGCGGGAAGCGGGTCGGTCAGCAGTTTTTCGTTGGAGGCACGTATCACGCCACGCGAGACGAAGATACTCCCTGCGTCACCGATAAACTCAACCCCGTTTTCCCCTTTATTGGAGGTTGTAAGCGTCATTTCGTTCGGATATTTGTAGGTCACGCTGAAGTCGGGAAATACGTCGTAGCAATTCGTGCCGATGATGCCGCCCTGTCCAACGGCTTCCACGCTGAGGGGCCCCGATCCGTCCATGCCCATGCCCCATTGTGCAATATCGTTGTGGTGTGCGCCCCAGTCGGTCATCATGCCGCCTGAATAGTCGAGCCACCAGCGGAAGTTGCCGTGCGTCCGATTGAAGAGATAATCCGCTTCGGGGGCGGGCCCCAGCCACATCTTCCAGTCGAGATCGGCGGGAACGGGTTCCGGCATAAAGGGGCCGCCCTTTGGAGCGGTGGGGAGGTTCGCTTTCACATTCTGGAGTTTTCCGACGCGCCCATTACGCACCAACTCACACGCCATTCTGAACTTCGCGTCGGAGCGTTGCTGAGAACCAACCTGAAAGATTTTCTTCGAGTTGTGTGCCACACGAACGAGCTGCTTTCCCTCGTCAATTGTGAGGGTGAGCGGCTTCTCGCAGTAGACGTGTTTGCCCGCTCTAAGGGCAGCGGAAGCAACAATGGCGTGCCAGTGATCGGGAGTACCGATCACAACCGCATCAATGTCTTTGCGCTTCAAGACTTCACGGAAATCGTGATACTTCGCGCAGTCGGGTCCGAACCGGGAAGCGGCTTCCTCCAGATGCTTTTGGTCAATGTCACAAACCGCGACGATTTTGACACCGGGTTTCTGAGATGCCCAGGTGGTCATGTCCAGTCCGCGCCTGTAGCCCCCTTTGGATCCACCCATTCCAATTCCCGCGACATTGAGTTGATTGTTCGCCCCGTAGGTAGCGGGCAGTGCGTCGGATTCGGCGCGAACACTCGCATTTGCGGCATTTGCATACCAGTCGGGCAAACCTGCGGCGGCGATCCCCGCCAGTGTTGTTGCCACAATCTCACGACGTGTCAGTTGTCGCTCTCGCCAATTCGTCATCGTTTGCACTTCTCCAAATCTAAAAATTGCGTGAAAGCTTGCTTTTACGTTCTCTTTAGTTCGAGAGAGAGCAGGCGAATTCCTGCAAGCAAAAAAGAGGAGGGCAGAGACTCTTGTCTCCGCCCCCTCTTAATTCAAGCAATTTATTTTTAGGGGGTGGCGTCAGGGATTGTGGGTGGGGCGCATCGAGAGAGCCAGCATCGCCCAACCGGAGAGAAAGCAGACCCCACCGAGCGGAGTGATCGCGCCGAGCAGTCGGAAATTCGTGAGGGCAAGTAGGTAGAGGCTCCCTGCAAAGATCACAATTCCTACAGAGAAGAGAATGAGTAGGCGACGCCGAACCTTCGTTGAGAGAGGGAGTGCCGCGACAAGCAAAATCGCCAGAGCATGAATCAGATGATAGTGCGCTCCGGTTTGATAGGTTTCGGTCGTGTGGTTTGCGTCGAGCGTGGCTTTGAGGAAGTGTGCGCCGAACGCCCCGAACGCCACCGCAAAGAAAGCGAAAACGGCTCCGACGAAAATAGTCAATCGTGTTTCTTGAGAGGGAGAAAATTCTTGCATAGGTCTCTTGAGTTCCGTTGTCGAAAAATGGCGATCTTAGATGATTCTGTCGCGTAAGTATACCCTGTATCCCTTTCGTAATTCCCGACGCAAATGTCGGCGCAAACCTGCACTTTGGAAATCCAGTGCAACAATGCTTTTGTTTTACGCTCACAAAAGATGATACGTTTGTCTTCAAGCAAATACTAAAAGGGAAGACAGTGGCAGTAGCCTCTGAAGATAACAGGCAATAAATAGGTAATGAAAATAAAAATTCCGAATAGGTGGACGGCGAGGTGGCTTTCAACCTTTATGGTGGTAAGCGTTTTCCTTTTGATCCTGACCACTGCGACCGGGCAAAGCACGGACGACAGCGAACACGAAGCTATACGCTATACGAAATCCGCGTCGAACGATCCGATCTCTCAATTGCAAAAGCGGATTGATCTCGGTGAGGTCAATCTCACCTATTATGGACGACATGGCTTTCTGCGCTCCGTGCTGGAGGCTCTTAAAATTCCGCGTTCCTCACAGATGCTTGTTTTCTCGAAGACAAGTTTTCAGCATCAACTGATTTCTCCCGAAGCGCCCCGCGCCCTCTATTTCAACGACAATGTGTTTGTAGGGTGGGTGCAGAATGGATCGGTTTTGGAGATCGCGACAACGGACTCTCAATTGGGAACCGTCTTTTATGTATTGGATCAAACTAAAACCGAGAAGCCGAAGTTTGTGCGCCAGACCTACGAATGTTTGCAATGCCACGACGGGGGAATGACAAAGCAGGTTCCCGGCTACATGATGCGCTCGATTTATACTCGCGTGGACGGAATGCCTGAATTTCGTGCCGGCACGATGCTGACCACCGATAGCAGTCCGATGCAGGAGCGTTGGGGAGGCTGGTACGTCACGGGCAAGCATGGCGCGATGCGTCACCTCGGCAATGCGTTTGTGAGAGGGGGTACCGAGTTCACGGTAGATACGGAAAAAGGAGCCAACCTCACCGATCTTCGGTCACTGCTTGATACGACTCCCTATCTGTCAAAACACTCCGATATCGTTGCTCTCATGGTGGCGGAACATCAGGCGAACGTTTATAACCTGATCACACGAGCCAACTACGCAACACGGATTGCGCTCGAAGTCGAGAAAGAGATGAACAAGGCTCTGGGGCGTCCTGCAAACTATCGTTCCGAAAGTACGACGCACCGAATCGAAGGGGCTTGCGACGCTCTCGTAAATGCCTTGCTATTTGTTGGTGAGGCATCTCTGAGGGACCGGGTGACAGGAACTTCCGGGTTTGCGGAAGAGTTTGCACGCAAGGGGCCGTTCGACAGAAAAGGGCGTTCTCTGCGTCAGTTCGATCTGAAATCGAGATTGATGCGCTATCCCCTGAGTTACCTGATTTACTCTGATGCTTTCGGGCAACTTCCCACCCTCTCAAAAGAGGCTGTTTTTCGCAAATTGTACCGGATATTAGGTGGGGAGGAGAAGGGCAAAGAGTTTGCTTCGCTTTCTTCCGAGGACAAAAAAGCGATCTATGAAATTCTGAAAGAGACTTGCCCTGATTTCGCCCTGTGGCTTGCCCATCAGAGCAAAACGAGTGAGACCTTCAAGTAGAAGGGTGCTTCCGTCTTTTCCCAAATCTAAAGAGGATCTTGAGAAGCGGTCTGAACGCTATGTTTCTGATAAAACTCTGTGCCTCCTCGTTTCCGCATTGCGCTTACTTTTCCGAGTATTGGCTGGAGGCACTCACAGAGGCTATCATAAACAGGCGATTCCAAAAAGGAAACAATTATGTCTAATCTTACCGTTTTTCAGAGCGTACACCCCATCGGGGATACTGACTTTAATGCTTTGCCGGTCAAAGAATTCGGACCCGCTATCGGCTACTACACGCAGGTCCTGGGTTTTAGTCTGGTTGAGAAGCAGAACGAGAAAGTCATTCTTCAGCGTGATGACGTGAAAATCGGACTGGCTTGCAACGGCAACGATCCAGAGCAAGCGAGTTGTTATTTTGCGGTAAGCGATGTCGAGGCACTGCGCCGGGAACTCCATGAAAAGGGTATCGAGCCGTCTGAATTGCGCGTGGACGATCACAACGGCACAAAATACCGCATTTTCTTTGCGAAGGAGCCATACGGCGTTTGCTTCTGCTTCGGGCAACCGGCATAGCGGTTCGCGGGGGCGGCTAAAGTGGTAAGCCGCCCCTGCAAAATCAAAACTAGGCTCTGCGAAATCGGGAGGTATCCCCCACTGAGAGTCCGAGAAATCCGCCCGTATTGCTTTATGCCTGGTGAGCATAAGCATAGATACGAAGTGCCGCCGCCATTCGCTCTTGCGCCTGCTCTCCCTGCGCTCTGTACCAGGAAAGGGTATCGGCATCTATCTCTACTGCAACTGTTCCACGCAGAGGTTTTCTAAGCGTCGCTTTTGCGAAAAAACCCTCCTCAAGTGAGGGAATCTCTGAAGTGTCTATCTGCTCGTCGGTGAGCGCATCAATCCGCTCCCAATTCGTTTTTGAGGTATTGTTCATAGCGTCGTTGTTCCTGAGAAAGTGCTTTTCGCATTGAGATCATGTGTATCGTTTCATCATCGGGTTCGGTGAAGACGATAACTACCGTTCTACCGTTTAGTAATCCAAGACCAATAATGCGGCTTTCGCCGTAATCTTCGCGCTCATCGAGTGCAGTAAGCAGGGGCGACTCGAAAAGACGAAACGCATCTGCGAAATCAAAGCCATGCTTTGCAAGGTTGACAGCGTTTTTGTGCTCGTCCCATTCGAATCGCATTTTCTGTTCCTGCCTCGGTTTTCTTCGATGATACTCCGGCTTCGCCCTACTCGAATTTAGCGAACCACCTCCAGCACGGAGCCATTTGCAAGG
>JACMPS010000543.1 GCA_014377395.1 Chthonomonadaceae bacterium | reverse complement strand
TGTATTCCCTATATGTTACTGAAACCGATCACCTCAAAGTTGAGCGCTCAACGCTGGTTTGCCACGAGCGTCAAGAAAAACACGGGCAAGTACGCCACGCTCCTTGCAAAACGCCTCGAGCAATCCCGTATTCCGCTTTCGGTGCGCCTTGGGTCGGCGAAGATGAGTGTGGACGAGGTGCTTGACTTGCAGGTAGGCGACGTCGTCTTGCTCAATCGCACTCAAAACGAGGAAGTGGAAATTTTGATCGGAGAGCAGGTCAAGTTTCGGGGACGCCCCGGAATCAAGGGCAAAAAACTCGCCGTTCATATCAACCGCTATGGCACCGACCCCGAAAGAGATGAACTGATGAACCGCAAAGGGCGACACAGCAAACATTAGTTTGCAGGAGTTATTTTTAGATGTCCGAAATGAACGCGCCGCGTCTTGCGGCTTTACAACAAACGATTCAAGGGCTTTGCCCCGGTCTTTCCCTCGCGCTTGCGGAGGAACTGACGCAGGAGTGCCTTCTCGAAGCCACCTCTGCGACGTTGGTTCCGATTGCCAGTCTGCTCACTGGAAATGAAAGCATCGTCAACACGGTGTTCAGTTTAAGTCAGCCTTTTGGAGCGGAAAGCATTCTTGTTTTCAGCGATGAAGGTTCCGTGGCGATGTCGAAAGCCCTGGCGGTTGCTCACGGCACAGCACCGAGCGAGTTTCTGACGGAGAGTGATGTTGCCCGACTGGAGAAAACTTCGGCGGGACTTATCAGGGGATTTGCGATAGGACTCACCAATATCACGGGTGATGTCATTGATCTGGAAAGCAATGTCACGGTTCGCGGCGTACTGGTCTTGCCTCCCGTTTTCGCTCTGGAAGATCATGCGGTTCAGGTCATTCTCACCCTGACGATGCCCGACACCGCTGACACCGAGTTGCGTATGCTTTTGACCCCCGAATTTGTCAACGAACTTGTTCCTGAAACGGGTGAGAGCGAGGAAATGGAAGAGTCCGGGCTGACCGAGAACGAACTCGCCGCCATGCTGAATGAACTGGAAGACCCCGAAGTGTCTCCCGTTGCCTCTTCCGCTCCTGAAATGACGGGTGTTTCTCCCTTCCCCTCCCTGAATTACAGCCGAGCGGCGGAAGTGGCTCCGCGTGGCATTGAGTTGATTATGGACATTCCACTTGACGTGACGGTGGAACTTGGACGAGTGCGAATGTTGATCCGTGATGTCCTGGAACTCGCCTCCGGCTCCATTGTGGAACTGGATCGCATGGCAGGCGAACCCGTAGATTTGCTGGTGAATGGACGCCTCATTGCAAAGGGCGAAGTGGTGGTGATCGAAGATAACTTCGGCTTGCGCCTGACCGAAATTGTCTCTCCTGCCGACCGTGTGGCGGGATTGAGCAAAAAACGCGCCGCCTGAATAGGTCAAACTTGATCTGAATTCGATCCAAGTCTGATGAGGTTTGACGGAGAACCCTTTCCATGCCCGACACGAAACAACCGACAACACCCGCGAAAATTATAACGCCGACAAAAAACACACCCTCAAAAATCGCCTCCTCGAAAAGCGGAAAAGTGGAAACGGTCAAGAAAACCGACTTGCCTCCCGCCGCTCCGGTTCAATCCGCAATCCCTGCAACGCCCCCAACCACTCCGATTTTCGGGACAAAGCCCGACCTGCCCGGAACCTCGGCGGGGGAAGCCGCAACCTATTCCGGGACGGTTCAACCGCGTGAATCGCCGCTTTCCGCGATCAATGACGGCGGGCGCATGGTGTTCTATCTCTTTCCACTTTTGTTGTGCGTGGTGGGGGCAATCCGTCTTCTCGCAAAATATCAGCAGCGTGAAGGGCGTCTTCCCGGCATCTTTGCGGCGATTACCTCACGCAACGAGGAAGCCCGCCTTATGCGCTCCACCTCCCCCGGCAAGCGCAAAACGGGTGGGTTGATGTCCGCTTTGATCGGTAGCCTCAACCTCTCCAAAGCCCGTGATAGCGGCAACGCTGCAATCCGAATTATCGAATCCGTGCCGATAGCCGGAGCCAACCTGCATTTGATCGAGGTGCGCGGACGTTCGATTTTGATTGGCACAACGGCGGGGCAGGTCAACGTCATTGCGGAGTTTGCGGACGCACAGCAGGAGGAGGACAACCGTTTTCGCTCACTGATGGAGGAAGCCGCTACAAACCTCGACGGGCTGGAAATCTCCACTCTCGCCGACTCTTCTCTGCTGGTGGTTGGCTCATTGGAGGAGGAACTGCGCGACACGTCCGCTTCGATGGCACGTTCCGCGCAACGCCTGCAAACTCTGCGTTAAGCCCTTTATCCTTTACGTCCCTTATCAAAAAGACACTTATTTCCATGAATTTTAGACACACACGCAATCTGTTGCGCGGCTTGCTGACCGTGCGAATGTTATGGCTCTCACTGATCACCGTTGGGCTTTGTGCCCTGACAACGGCACTTCAGGCACAGGCAAGCGGCGGCAATCTCGTCATTCCACGAGTTAATTTCGGAGTTGAGACGGCGAAAAATCCGAAGGATGTTTCCGTCACCCTTCAACTTTTGCTCTTGATGACGATGCTTTCCGTCGCACCTGCACTGATGATCTTGACGACTTCGTTTACTCGCTTGATCATTGTGTTTTCGTTGTTGCGCTCGGCACTCGGTACGCCGCAACTCCCCCCGAATCAGGTGTTGGCGGGTCTTTCGCTATTCCTTACTATGTTTATCATGCAACCTGTTTTTGTTTCAATCCAGAAGGATGCCCTGACGCCTTACTTCGACAACAAAATCACGATCACGCAAGCGATGGACAGAGCGGAGAAGCCACTCCGTGCCTTTATGATACGGCAAACTTACAATCGCGACCTTAATTTTTTTATCAGCCTCTCGAAAGTTCCTGCCCCCAAGACGCAGGATGACCTTGGAATGTTGACCGTGATTCCCGCCTTTATCACGAGTGAACTGAAGACGGCGTTTATCATCGGGTTTTACATTTATCTGCCATTTCTGGTCATTGATATGGTGGTTGCGTCAACGCTGATGAGCATGGGAATGATGATGCTTCCGCCGACGGTTGTGTCTCTGCCTGCGAAATTGTTGCTGTTCGTGCTGGCGAATGGGTGGACGTTGCTGATCGAGTCGCTGGTGCGTGGCTTTAAGTAGAGAGCAAAAAGAGACGCTAACGTTTGGATTTTATCGAGTCGTTGAGGAGAAATTAGGATGACCGAGCGTGATGTGATGGAAATTGGACGACAGATGTTGTTCGTCACCTTGAAGCTTTCGCTTCCGGTGTTGCTGTTCGGGTTGGTGACGGGGGTGGCGGTCAGTCTATTTCAGGCGGTCACGCAGATTCAGGAGTTTACCCTGACCTTTGTGCCGAAACTGCTGGCGATTGTCACGGCATTAGCAATTTTCGGACCCTGGATGATCAGCACGATGACACAGTTTTTTATCAATACCTATCATCATATGTCACCTGTGACGCACTAGTCTCCAACCCTCTCCCTGAAATTGAGTCCGGGGAATGAATTCCCCGGCTACAAAAGCGCCCCAATCACAAACTCCTGTTCAATGGTTTACAGGACTTCCACCTGCGTGGACTCAAGGCAAGGGGAGGGTTGGTATTCGTTAGCGGGTTTGATCGCACAAACAATCAACGGTCTAGTTTATATCTGCGCTAAGCACCTTCGGTGAAGGCATCCTTCGGACGCGATACGAACGGACGCAATGCGGGAGCAAAGACAATTCCCCACCCCCCCCCCACCCCCCCCCTCCCTAAGGGGGGGGGGGCGGGAGGGCGGCGGGGGGCGGGTGTATT
>JACMPS010000542.1 GCA_014377395.1 Chthonomonadaceae bacterium | reverse complement strand
TTGCCGCCGGAACTACGCTTACGGGTGATCTTGGAGGCACGGCGACCACCACACAGATCACGGACGCCATTATCGCAGGGCTGTGAGGTTCTTTTGGTGTCTGCAAGGGAGACCGGGGAATTCATTCCCCGGCTACAAAAGTGCTCCAATTACAAACTCCTGCTCAATGGTCTGCAGTGACATCCACCTGCATGGACTCAAAGCAAAACCCGACGAATTTGGTGTCCGAGTATTAGCCAATTAAGGGCGGCACGCCTCCGAGCGCGAAATTCATTCCTGCGACAATTTCACTTCATCGCGTGCTAAGAGGGTGTTGAAAAGGTCTGTCCTCAAGAACAAAATATCAGCGATCACGTTGAATCAACGTCTGCGATTGGATAAACTCGGAACGATGAAGCCGCAAGCGGCGAATTTATTCCGCCGGGACTGTATGGCTGTGGCTGTCGAGGTAAGCAAACACCGCTTCCGCTACTTCTGACGCCGTGATTTGTTTCATACAGGCTCTGTCTTCTCGACAAACGTACTTTGTGCAGTTCGGACAACCCGCCACTTTACGAATGACGGTGTGACCGGGCGCATAGCCGGGACCTGACTCAGCAGGGTCAGCAGGCCCGAAAAGAGCCACCACCGGAGTTTTCATCGCAACCGCAAGGTGCATGGGGCCCGTGTCTCCTGTGACCACAACTGCACATCTTCCCAACGCCTCCGCAAGTTCCATGACGCTCAGTTTTCCGGTGAGAACGATCGGCGTTTTCTTCATGTCGTGCCTGACCTTTTCTGAAAACTCCAGATCGGTTTGACCTCCAAACAGAACGACTTTAAGGGGAGGTTGCGCCAGCAAAAGATCACCCAACTCCGCGAAGCGTTCCGGCAACCAGCGATTCGAGGGGGCGGACGCACCGGGATTAAAGCCGACCACCCTGTCGCCGTCTTCAATCCCTAGCTCGTCCCACTTTTTTGCGACGGCTTCCCGGTCCTCCTCAGTAGGAAAAACCTCTGTCGTTGAATCGGAAATATCAGCACCCAGAGAGCCAACCACGTTCCGAAAATTATCCACCATTTCGTGCGCCGCAAAGTCAAAGGGGACACTTTGCGTCAACAGACGTGCAAACCTCTTTTTTCGCCTTAGACCGATTCGCTGTGGCACACGCCCCAACCAGACGTAAAGTGAAAAGTCCGCGCAGTCATCCAGGATCACTGCTATATCAAACTTCCGCCGCCGCAAAAAACGCACAAAGTCGAATTTCCCCGGCAGTCCCTGATGCGTGGGACGCACGACAATCTCGTCTACGTGCGGATTATTTTCCAAGATCGAAACCGCTCGCTCCCCTACTTCAACCGTAATTTTTGCTTCCGGAAAGCGTTGACGCAAAGCGCGAAGGGCAGGAGTTGTACAAATGAGATCGCCGAGGTGTTCACGGGTCAGGACGATAATCGTAGCGGGAGATGTGGTGGGCAGTGTATGAGGGGGCGGGGGCATAACAAGTTCCAGTCTATTCTTCAATTCCTGGCAGTGAAAGGGCTTTCACAAAGGAATTGCAACACAGGCATTTTTCTTAGAGTGTGCCGAAAAGTCTTGGTTCAGAGCGAAAATTGATCGTGTTGTGTCCGCAGGACACGGGGCGGAACGGGGCGCGGAATTTATTCCTGCGGAAAACGCACCAAAATTTCTTTGCTGTATGTTGCTCGCTTCTCCATTCTTACCCGTCGGAGAGTCACGAGCCTCCCTGAATAAAGTTGATTCACGGTAACAAATTCCACAAAACCGAAATCGTCTAGAGTAAAATAGCATGATTTACCCGATTATTCCCATTCAGGGCTGATTCGTGTCATAATTAGTTTTTAGTAAAGCCACTCAAGAGCCTTTTAAAATGGGGGCAAGAGGCAAGGAGAAGATATTTTGGCAAGTGTAACAATGACGGCGCGACCCATTACCGCGAAAACTAAGGGCGAAATGAAGGAATTGCGACGACAGGGTTCTATCCCGGTGACGTTGCAACATAAGGGCGATACCACACTTCATCTCGAAGTCAAAGCAGTTGCAGTGGACAAGGCAATGGCGACTTACGGCGAATCCGCGGTGTTCGACTTGCTGATTGAACCGGACAACACTCAAGCACGAGCGATGATCCACGAAGTTCAGCGTGACCCCGTCACACGGGTGATTATTCAGGCGACCTTCCAGAAGATGAATGTCGGCGACACCGTGAAAACGCACGTTCCGCTTCGAGTGCATGGCGAACCCGCCAGCATCAAGGACGGTACAAACGTGATTATGTATGCCGCAGAGAGCATTGAAGTCAAGTGCGCTCAGGACAAACTTCCTGACCATATCATGGTTGAAATTTCTCACCTCGCCGCTTTCGGTGCGGTGCGTATTGCCGACCTGCCGAAAATGGACGGCGTACAGATTTTGATGCCGGAAGAAACGGTCATCGTTTCGCTCGGTGCACTGTCTAAGGTTGAGGCGGCTCCCGTAGTCGCACCTTCTGCTGCCCCTGCCGCTCCCTCCGCTTAACGAAACTCGGAAGCACTCCGATTTCTCCACTAACCTGTAGGAAAGTCCCCTCGAAGAATTCGCTTCGAGGGGGCTTTTCTGTATAGTTTTCCCCACTCTGGAAATTATTCCAGTATCGGAAAAGTGACGATGACCCGCGCTCCCCCTTCCGGGCGGTTCATATAGGCGATCTCTCCGCGCAAGTCCCAGCGAGCCGTATTGTCAATCAAGCTCAGTCCCGTATTTGCGGCACTCATCGGGTCAAAGTCGGGCGGAAACCCGTCTCCGTCATCGCAAACCTCCAGAACGGCTTTGCTCCCGTCCTCTTTCGAATGGAGTGAAACTTCGATCGCTCCGGTGCCGTGCTTGACCGCGTTGGAAACACATTCGGAGATGAGAAGCGAAAGAGCCGCCGCACGGGACACCGGTAAGATCATCTCTTCGATGTCGGTACGAAAAAGACGGTGCGGATTGGTGCTTTGCAACAGGGGAAGCAGGTGCGCGAGAACGATCTGTATTGAAACGTGGGTGGCGTCCTCGTTGTTTTTTGACCTCTGTGTCAGGAGGTCGTGGATCGCGGCGAGAGACTGAATGTGCTGACCGATCCGTTGTTTCGCCGGACTGCTTAGACTTGTCGGGTCTTTTCCCGCCTGAATTTCGATCAGCGAGGAAATCACCTGCAAATTGTTTTTGACCCGGTGATGCGTTTCCTGCATCGCACGATTGAGGCGAACATTCAGTGATTCGATTTCCGCCTGGGTGCGCTTCTGTTCCTCGATGTCGGTGCTACTTCCCACCCATTGCTCGACAGTTCCTTCCGAATTGAAAACAGGAAAGGCACGTGAGAGAAACCATCGGTATTCACCCTGCTTATTCCGGCAACGAAATTGAACCTCGAAAGGCTCTCCACTTCTGAAAGCCTTCTGCCATGCCGCCATCACGTTGTGGCTGTCGTCGGGGTGCATTACTGAGACACCGCTATCCTTTTGGGTGTCCGAGAGGGTAAGCCCGGTATAGTCCGTCCACTGAGGATTGATATAGGTGAGAATGCCGTCCGCCCCTGAAATGTAAATAAATTCCTGCAAATTTTCGGAGAGAACCCGAAAACGCTCATCACGACGGCGCAGTCTTTCTTCTGCGATTCGCATCTCTGTGAGGTCTCGAAAAACCTTGACAAAGCCGCTAAAACTCTCTCCCTCAACCTTGTAAAGCCACCCAGAAGCGTAAAACCGAGTTTTGTCTTTGCGAATGTGCCAGCGGTGATCGTCGGCTCTTCCCGTACTTTGCGCCTTCTCAAATTCACGATCGACAACGCCGTCTTCCCGATCTTCCGGCGTGAAAAATACTCCTGCATCCTCTCCCGTAATCTCGTTTTCCGTCCAGCCGAGCAAACGCTCCGCTCCTGCATTCCACCCAATAATCGTGCGGGCGGAATCAACCAGCACAAAGGCGTAGTCCTGCGCGGTTTCGATAATCAGCGACAGAACTTCCGGCGAACCTAACATATTTCTTTCCTTCGTGCAATCTTAAACAATTGCAAAGTAACATAACTTTAAGGTACGGTTTAAGAGAGGTTAAATTTCATCTCTGAGAAATGTTTTTTCGTAAGAGAGCGACTTCTGTGGGAAGAACTCACGCTTTTACTTCGACAAGACCGGAACCGTCTGCGTTTTCCGTCAGCAAAAGGGAGACAGGCAGATAAAGCGAGAGAACCATGATCACGGTGCGGAGGTGTTCGGAGACGTGCGAGGTCGTCCAACGCGAGGGCGCGGCGCAAAGTGAAGAGCAGAGGGCGGAGGGCAGTACGAGTTGATCGGCGAGATACCTATCCGTCCCCATCCCCGTGGCAAACCATTTCTTAAAATCACGGGCGGCATCTGAGGCAACTCTTTCCATTGGCTTGCCCCTTTCGCCGAGAGACTGCCAGCCTTCCACCGTCTTTTCGCACTCGGCAACCAGCAAAACCGCCGCTCCCGCTCCAGGAGAAGGCAACGATTTAAGTACGGGAATGACGGGAACGCCGTAGTCTTTCAAGTCTTTTTGCAACTGCGCCAGTCCACGCTCCGCCACATGATCCGGCAATTGCGCCGTCGTGATCACCGCGACAAACCGCTTGAGTTTGCCGCGTTCCGTGCGATCTATGCCCTCGTTCGGCGGTGAAGTGAGGGACAGGGAAATCTCCCCGCCGCCCTTCGGAAAGAAACCCACCTCGCTCACCGTAAATTTTGCGAGGACGCCCATTTCCCGCAATGCCGGAAGAAAGACGTACTCGATGTAATCTGCCGAAGGAGACATCGGGACGTGCGTCCCGCCCCGAAACGTCGTCGATACGGAATTACTCGCCGAAGCCAATGCCAATGGCAGGGCAACCGTCTGAAGCACCAGCCCGGTTGCACCCGCCGAGCCGCCCTGCCGTGCCTCTGACACATCAAAAGTCTCGTAAGAAGACTTGACCTCTGTGGTCGGCACAAACCGCAAAAACTGCGAACCGAGTTCCGCGCCCCTCATTTCGGCGTGACAGAGCAGACCCGCCGCCTTGACGGAGGTGAGGTGTTGCGCCTGTAGCCCCGGCTTTGAGCGTCCTGCACGAATGTTGACGATCTCGGTGGGCTTGCCCGTGATCGCCGCAAGTGCCACCGCCGTGCGAATAATCTGTCCGCCGCCCTCTCCCATCGCCCCATCAATCCGAATTATATCCACTGTTTTAATGATCGTTCCGCCTTTACCCACCTTATCGCTTTCAGTCACTGATCCGCTTAAAGAAGAGGACGCCCCCAGCCCCTCCCCAAAATTCAGGAGAGGGGAGTCAATGGGAATACCTCAACTTTTTACAAGGGTTTGGTGTCCGCGTTTTAGCCAATTCAGGGGTGGCACGCCTCCGAGCGCGGAATTTATTCCTGCGAGTGAGCAAAAACCCTCACCCTAATCTTGTCCACTCATCCCTCTTTCTTGTACCCTCGCAGGGAGAGGAGAGCCAATGCAAACAGCCTTTACACTTCTCTTCTGCGCTCCTACCTCTTTACTCAGCGAGTGAGGAGGTCAGAATGGAAAGGGCGTTGTCCATCGTTTCCAGAGTCACGTTAAGCGGGGGAATAATGCGAATGTTGGCACTGTCGGTGCGGGGATTGCCTGTCTTCGCCCCGCAGGTAAGGAGAAGCAAACCCTTTTCGCGGCACTTCAATTTGACGCTTTC
>JACMPS010000541.1 GCA_014377395.1 Chthonomonadaceae bacterium | reverse complement strand
CTAATTATGCAAGAGGTCTTGAGTACATGATTCAACCCTGCATCAAGCCCCGAAAAAGAATAACTTTTCCGGGGCTTGCTGTTTCTCATTTTTCAATCCTCATGAAGCCCAGTTACTTACTTTTCGCAAATCGGATTTAAGGCACAAGCCTTCACTCCCTCCCCTTATACAAGGGGAGGATTGGGGTGGGGGTTGTTGTTTTCGGCGACGGCAGGTTTGATAAATGTCAACGATCTAAAGACCGCCGCTAAGCACCTTCGGTGAAGGCGTCCTTCGGACGCGATACGGGAGATAGCAGTAAACTCCAACCCAACCCTAACCTCCCTTACGGAAGAGGGAGGAAAAGGATTGATGCGCCACCTCTCCTGCGAGTAAAGGCAAGTTCTCTAATTTGCAGGTTTCTCGATAAGATAGTAAAGGGTAGTCGGGCGTAACCGAATCATTGCGGCTCCCCCCGCGATCACAGATACTGGATAGCCGGAATGATCGAGCGCGGTCACCTTCAACGATTTGGCGTCACTCCGCTTGAATCCTATAGAACCCGTGAGTGATTTCACGCTCCAGGGGTCTTGTCCGAGAGAGACGATGCGCTTCAATCCGTTTTCGGCGGGTTCTGTCTCAAAGCCACTGTTCTTCTCTTCGCTCATCACCTGAAGCAGTATCTTTGTCGAGGTCGAGAGGGGTTTACCGTCAAGGCTTACTGCGATCATATGCCCCAAACTCATTTCGGAGGACACACTCAAGTCGGCGAGTTCGACTTTGCCGAGTTTCGCGAGATCGCCACTGATTCCCTGTGCGCCCGGTGCGTTGATCAAGAGCGTTCCTGCGCCATAGTCGAGCTTGAGTTGCTTGTGAGAAGAGGTAATCGTTTGTGCCTTGCGATCAATCAGGCGTGAGAGGTCACTAATTTTCGAGGTTCCTCCCGCCACCGAAAAGTCAACGCGGGTCTGTCCTGCAAAATGAATTAGTGGATCAATGATGTTGCCCGGTTTAATTTCGTTGCCTACAGGCACATCTTTCAGGCGTAGCTCATCAAGGGCGGCGTCCTGCGGGAGCGGCGTTCCTTTGAGAGCGAGGATGTCGCCGATTTTAAGATGAACCTCAGCAAGAAGATCACCCTCCGAGACCAACCCCTTCCGAAAAAGTAGAGCCGCCGCCGGGAACTGCCCCACCATTGCCGGGGACATCAATGTCCAGGGTTGCATGAAGTAGCCCGGTTTAACGCCCCAGGTGGCACCGTCGAGCGCGAAATGCACAAAGGCGTCCGAATTTTGCAAGGCTCCATAGGCGGCAAAGTAGAGAGGTGCCTCAGAACGGTAGCGATTCGGGCGGGTGAATGTTGTCTCGGAGATCATCGAAGGCTTGTTCTGGTAATGCGGATCCATGACGGGATTGATGAAAAGTTTCGGTTTTCCCGGCTCTTCGGGGTCAAAGCGCAACGCACTGCGATCCGCGTAGGTGTGTTTTTCGCGCATGGACCATTCCGCACTCTCGCCCTTCTCGAAACAACTGAAATAACCGTGTCGATCTATAAAATCACCCACTGTGTAAGAGTATTTTTCAAGAGGTCCTAATACTTCCGGGCTTGCCGTATACCAGTTGGAGCAAGTGACCATGCCCTTAAAACCGAGTTCACGCAGATAAGCGATTGTCTCCGTGTAAAAGGTGCGTTGGCTTTCAAGAAGGAACTGCACTGTATCTCGATCCCGCAAATTTTTCTCGCTGAAGATGCTGTAGAGGGGGCGGAACGCAAGACGATTTTCGGCGGCAGAATCACGCGGAAGACCGACATTCCACTTTGTGAGCGCGGCGGAAGCGGAGCCGTATTTCTTCGTTGCCCACGCGCCGAACTGCCCTTCGATCATTTTGAGTTGTGACTCCGGGAGATTCGCCTCGCTGAATGTCCAGAAAAAATAGGAATCTTCGTTTACCAATTCGACGGAAGCGACGGCAGGTTCATCAACAAGGCGTTTGCCGGAAGTCGCGCCAGGAGTTGTGAGTAGGGCTTTCCACCATTCGCGGTACTGTTTTTGGAACGTTTTGTTGAAGTAGAGGGTCGCGAAAGGATATTTTTTGCCGTCGTAACCCTTGACGAAACGGTTGTCGGCTTTCGGGGTAATCCAGAGCGGAAAGTAAATCGAAAAGTGACTGTAAACCCCTGAACCTTTTAACGATTCGGCGATGTCAATGGCGTGCTGAACGGAAGCGGGCTTGACTTCGCCGACCTCATCAAAATAGCCCCCATGAATCCTCGCCATGTTGACGCCGTACTTCGCCATAAGTCTGCCGAAGCGTGTCAGTTCCGCCCGGTCTTTGATGTCAGGGGGCCCATTGACCGCCCAGAAACGCACGGATTCCCCGGTTTTTGAGTGAACAAAATGTCCGTTTTTAACCGAGATAAAGCCGTTTTCTCCTGCAAATTTTTCGTTGAGATTGCGGAGATCAAAGCCGGAGTTAGCGGCGAAAGTTTCGGGCTTCGGTGCAAAAGGAAACCAACCGCCCGTGTCCTTTTCGAGAGCAGGAGTTACTTTCACGGTTTTAGAGGGTTTTTTCTCCTCGCCGCGAGCAGGTTGGGGAGCAGTACATCCCGTTGCGAACACGCCAAGAATCGCAGAGCAGATTCCCGGTAAGTACAGTTTCATTTCACGCATTTTCTACCTCTTTCGTTTCACTGCTTTCAATCTACAACACGCTCTTAATCCATTTTTACAGAGCGATCACTTTATTTTGTTGTCTTACCACGACATGACTTTTTGAGGCTCCCCCACCGACCGCTACAAACTTGCCTTGCGCGAAAACGATGCTGAACAGGCAGTTGTCGTCATCATCTCCATCCGCCGCCCATTTGGTGTCGTTTTGCCAGCGAATGCCATCCTCCGAACTTTTGCGGCGACCCCCGTAACCCACTGCCACGAAAATGCCGGGAGAAGAGAAGCTCGGCACTGTTTTTAGGGAGGAGGATTGCGTTTGCGCGTTTGCAAAAGGGGGAAGAAGGGCTAGGTAGAGGCTACCGAGAACCAGCAGGGAGACGAGACTCCCCCCTACCTGCAAAAAACGTGGTTTTGTTGTTTTGATATAGGGAAGTGAGACACAATAGATTCTCTCCACATTGCCTGACCCAGCCTTCCGCTAAAACGTT
>JACMPS010000540.1 GCA_014377395.1 Chthonomonadaceae bacterium | reverse complement strand
GTGATCGAAGTGATCTCAAAAGGCTACAGAGCCAGAGATTATGTCATCGGGCTTCCCTTTTATCTCACTCAGGGGATCAAGGACATCGTTGTTTTCAATCCCTACACAAACGAAGTGCTTCATTGCCGTCCAAGTGGATACCGCAAAACCCACGAGTCGCCTGTTGAATTGACACTGATCTGCGGATGCACCGTAACCGTGTAATCCGGGTAAACTAACGCTATGGCGGCACGAGACAAGTACCGCAATGCAGTCAGAAACGCACTGATCAAAGAGGGGTGGACGATTACTCAGGATCCCTACCGTATTTCGATTGGGTCAACCGATGTACAGGTAGACCTCGGAGCGGAACAATCGCTTGCCGCCGAGCGAAACGAGACCAAAATCGCTGTGGAAATCAAGAGTTTCCTGAATGACTCGGAACTCTACGATCTTGAAAATGCGCTGGGGCAATATTCCCTTTATCGTCTGATGTTACTCAAGCGAGAACCGGAGCGGCTTCTCTACCTTGACGTGCCGCACACGATTCGCTCTTTTCTGATGGAGCAGAGCGACTTTCGCTACATTCTGCGTGAACTCAAGGTCAGGCTTATTATTTACAGAGCGAAAACGGAGGAGATTATTGAATGGATCGAATTTGCACATATCGCGCCTTGATCTTAAAGACGCTTCAAGAGATCGCCGACCTTTACCGAAATGAACAAAGTGCCCACATCGAACTGGTTTGTGATGAGGAGCGCGGACATTATCACTTAGGCGAAGTGGGGTGGGAGGGGGACAGGCGAATTGACTCGATGATCGTTCACCTTGACCTGATCGGCGAAAAAATCTGGATTCAACGTAATGCTACCGAGATCAGAGTTGCGGAAGAACTGATCCGCGCAGGCGTGTCGAAGCAACACATTGTGCTGGGCTTTCAACATCCTGACCGCCGCCCCGATACTGACTACGCCACCGCCTGAAAAAGAGACATCCACAACATGACCCCATCCCAGCCCTACGCACAAATCGCGCATACCCTCGTCATCGACATCGCCGGGTTTTCCACCCGGACTGCCGACGAACAACGCCGTCAGATCATTGCCCTCAACGTCGCTGTCGAGGCGGCTCCCGTTTTCGTCTCCGCACGCAGCATCGGAGGGGTTCGTCCGCTTCCTACAGGGGACGGCATGGCACTGCTCTTCTTTACGGAAATCGCCGCCCCCGCACTCCTTGCGATAGAAGTTTCACGTTTGATTGCCTCTAGTCTTCCGCTTCGTATGGGCATTCACTCCGGCTTGGTGCAGACGACGCTTGATATTTCCGGGGGTGAAAATGCAGTCGGAGAGGGCATCAATACCGCACACCGCGTGATGGATTTTGCCGATCCCGGTCATATTCTGCTTTCCGCCCCCTACGCCGACTGGCTCCTTCAAATCGAAGGCTGGAAGTCGTGTCTTGAAGCACTCGGCGAGGGTATAGCAAAACATGGACAGCGCATCGGTCTTTACAATCTCAGAGGAGACGGATACGGACGCAGAGAACGCCCTTCACGCCTTACCGACGCCGTTTCCTCTCAGACCACGTCACAAACCGCACAGAAAAAAGTCACTGTTCTTTACAAGCGCAACCTCAAACCCGATGGCGATGTACTACACACCGTCGAAGAACGCCTTGATGCCCTCGGTTTCGATGTTTTTGTGGATCGCAATCTGAGAATCGGGATCGAGTGGGCAAGAGCGATTGAAACCCGAATTCGAGAGTCCGACGCCGTAGTCGCGATTGTTTCTCCCCCCGCCCTCCAGAGCGAAATGCTCGAATACGAAATGGAAACCGCAAGAGATCAGTACGAGAAAACCGGAAAGCCCCTGATTCTGCCGATTTGGACGCACGAAAGCGAACCCATCGAAGGCATTATTGCCGACATCATTCATCCCCTCAATCAATTTCGCTGGACGGGCGAAAGCGACAACCCCCGCCTTGTTGCCGAACTTGCTTCCGCCCTTTCGGAGCCGCCAAAGCCTCAGGTCGCCGCAGTCCGACTGGAAAGTATCGGCGGAGCAGTTCCGCTTGATTCGCCTTTTTATGTCGAACGTACCGCAGACAGGGAATTTTTCAGCGCGATCTCGGCAGGGGAAAGCATTCTCCTTGTCAGGGGAGCGCGACAGATCGGAAAAACTTCGCTTCTTGCACGGGGAATCCGGCATACCAAAAGCGAAGACCGCCGTTGCGCGTTCACCGATTTTCAGAAACTTAGTCAATCGCAACTCAAAGAGGACAACGCCTTTTACCGTTTGCTCGCCGCCTCGCTTGGCAAGCAACTCGGTTTTAAGTACGACTTCGCCGGGGAATGGGACGAAGCCTTTGGTCCCAACCTCAATCTGGAAAACTTTCTCCGTGAATTGCTCGACGCCGATCCGCGTCCTCTTGTGTGGATGATGGACGAAACGGACAAACTCTTTTCAGCACCCTTCGCCTCCGACTTTTTTGGACTGGTGCGTTCGTGGCACAACGCCCGCTCTACGGAATTTGACGGCCCCTGGGGCAAACTTACCGTTGCAATTGCCTATGCCACCGAAGCCCACCTTTTCATTCAGGATGTCAATCAATCGCCCTTCAACGTAGGACGAAAAATCGAACTGCAAGACTTTAATTTGCAACAACTTCTTGATCTTAACGAACGCTACGGCTCCCCTCTCAATCACTACCATCAAGCGGAAAAATTGCGCGATCTTATCGGCGGACACCCATTTCTGACCCGTCGCGCCCTTGATGCCCTTGCCGGTAGCACCGTCACGCTCGATGCTCTTCTTTCCGGCGAAGACCTGGAGGGGGGCCCGTTCAGCGATCACCTCAAACGGTTGCTCGTCTCCGTCACACACCTGCCGGAAATCGAGCAATCCGTGATCGCTCTTCTTAAAGGCGAAACGCCGCGTGACCGTGATGCGATGTTCCGCCTTATCTCGTCGGGAGTTCTCACGATGGGAGGAGACGGCAAAATGCAGTTCCGTTGCGAATTGTACCGCCGCTACCTTATGGCGCAACTCACGCCCTCATCGGTTGCTCTCCAAGGCAAATAACTCATGTTACGCAAGAGGATATAATTTACCACCCGCTACGCTAGAGATAGGGAGGCACAGAGAGAAGAGAACAAAGTAAGAGTTGAGGGCTTTTGTATTGACTCCCCTCTCCCGTTTTTTGGGGGAGGGGCTAATTGGACATGATCAAGGTGGTGGCTTTTCTCCGTTGCTATTCAGGGTAAATAAGCCCCACAAACAAAAACGTCTTTTTCGCAGGGAGCGAAAACGACGTTCAGAT
>JACMPS010000054.1 GCA_014377395.1 Chthonomonadaceae bacterium | reverse complement strand
TCAAGGCAAGACAAAAGCAAGCGGGGTGGGACGAAACCTACTTGCTCAAAGTCCTTACCAACAATTAACGTGCGCTCGCCCTGTGTCCTCCCTTTACCCGGAGGGGCATACGACTTGTCGAAAACGAGAGGTCACTCAAAGCACTACTAAGACCTGTCTACTCAATTATCGTCTCGGCGATCCTCCCGATTGTCATTGTATCGGTCATCACGATTGTCATTGTATTGATCATCACGATTATCGTTATATCGGTCGTCTCTGCGGTCATTGTAGCGATCTTCGCGTTCTCGGCGACGGGCTTCCTCTCGAATTCGTTCCCGGCGGATCTCCTCACGGCGGAGACGTTCGCGCCGCTCTCGTGTTTCGCGTTCCTGACGCTCACAACGCAATTTCTCTTGCCTTGCCCGCTCACGATCACGGGCTTCTTCTCGAAGTCGTTCCCGGCGATAGTCCGCGTCACTCACGCGGTCACGTCGGTCGTTGCGGTCATCCCGATAGTCCCGGTCATAATCGCGATCTCGGTCGTGCCGTTGCTTGATCGAGCGTTGGTTCTGGGATTCAGCGTAAAGTGCGCCCGCTCCCGCCACAATTCCTGCCGTCTTATTCTTCTGCGTCAACAGCAGTGCCACCGAAGCCGCCCCCAACACGAGTGCCGTGTTGCGGTGCCCCTCCTCGGAAGCCCTGACCATCGGGGTCGCCATCGGAGAAGCCATGCACACCGTCAAAGCCAGCAAAGTCACATTTCGTCGTCTTGCGTTCATTTTCTTTCTCCCGACAGGTGGGTTGGAAGCCCCTCCTCTTCACCTGTCTCGTTCAGTGATCGCCTCATTTTTCATTTCAATGATTTGCGTATCTTTTCTTGAAGCGATACCATGAAGAACGAAAGACCGGAAAAAGTGTGACAGCGTGGCGGTAGTAGCGATGACCGAGCAGTTGCAACCCGCTCTCCTCATCGCTGTAATACCCCGCCTTGCCCACAAAGCCATAGGGGTTCTTCACTCTCGGTGGCGCACTCACGCTCTGCAACAAAATGTCCGCCTTGCCGTCGCGGTTAAGGTCGGGCTGACCCACCACCCTCAGGTTCGACACGTCCCCTGAAGTCGGGATCACCCCCGAAGCCGTCACCGCCCCATTGTCGAGAAGCCAGTACGAAATCGCTCCTGTCACACTGTCCTGAAAGAGGATGTCCGCTTTGCCGTCTCCGTTCAGGTCACGGGTTCCCACTACCTTGCGCGTCGCTCCCACCGTGCCGCCAATATCGAACGCATACTATTCCGCCAGTGAGATTGACAGGTTAACTTTCAATGGTGGCGTCTTTAACTGGACGATAAGCGGGGTATGAACCGTGTTGCCTGCATCTCGATGTGTCAAGGCTCCTCCGTCCACCCACAAGATCGAATGATCATAAACGATCCTGTATGTCAGTCCGATGTTATCGAGAGAAATACAGCGGACAAGGTAAAACTTCATACCGGGTTTCAATTGCCATGCCTGAGGAACATACCTTGAAACTCGATCTGGATTGACCTCGACAAAGCTCCGTTCCGCAAGTAAAGCAATGGCTTCTCCACGGTTTGTGCTGACCTCACGAAACCTCAATTTGTCGAGTTCAGGCGTGTTCTCAGGACGATATTCGTGATTCGGAGTGAACCATGAATCTTCAAGCCCCGGCTTGACAGAGGGAATTGGATTGTAGTTAGACACACAACCCTTCACCTGCCAGAGAATGAGAACCAAAACAAGTGACCAGAACAAGTTGATGCCGTTGAAGTGGGTTCCATAGTGTTGCACTTTATCGATATCAGGCTTCATCAGATGATCCATTCGAGGTTTCGTAAACCGCAACCGGGATTTACCGTGACTGTTTTGCGTTGTGGTAATGACTATTTAGGGTGGGTTCCGTCGGCTTCCCTGTACTGTTTTTCTGTCCCTACGAAACTGGATACTCGCGCTGGATTGTCATGCCGGATCGTTTTATTGCCTTCTTTATCAATCTGCTCATAATCTCCACCAGAAACCACGCCAGCCCAGATGCCAACCGTAGTTTTTGCATCCTTCGCCCAGACAGGGTGGATTGGCGTTGATTCATCAGGACGAAAATGCTTGTCCTGTGCCGATCCATACTCTATCGCAGTCGAGGTCTTTAACCGTCCGCTTGCAGGGATAACCGCGATGTAGGCTCCATCTTTGATCGGTAGGGGAGGGGCGTCCTTGATACCATAGTACACCACAAACCAACCCGTATAGTCTTTAGGCAGGTAGTAGTGAATAGCACGGCGTGACGAGCCACAACCGGACAGCAAAACCGCCGACAGACCGAAAAGCACGATGAGCAAAGTACGGAATTTGTTCATGGTTTCAATCCTCCCTGCCCCTTTGATGCAACCGTGAGCGAAGGCGTTACCAAATGAAACTTTTGCTAAAAGCCATCTTCATGTATTTGACGAGGAGAGTGACACTCATGCACAGGCATTTTTCTCGCATGGTGTCTTCAAAACTATCGGCGTAGCCGCCAGCGGCGAATTTATTCTGCCGTTCCCTGGATTAGGCTTTCAGCGTTTGGAGCATTTCGATGATTTCGAGGACGAAGACTTCGGTGGCTTCCGGGGCGAGGGGCGTGTGACCGAGCGCGTAGGAGGGCAGATCGGTGAAGTGCAAGTTCGATTGCAAAAGGGCGGAGGTCGTCAGATAACCAAGATAGTCGTTTGCCAACCCCACCAGAAACGTCTGTCGAAACGGAGACCGACGTTTGATGTCGAGTGCCACCTCCGCAAACAACTTAAATGGGTGGGCGACAATCGCCACGTCGCCCAGACGGATGATCCTCACCGAACAGGCACGAGTGAGCGAAACACTTTGCTCCAACCGCGCAATCGCCGTTGCATAAATCTCATCACTCGATTTTTGTAGCATCTCGGAAAAAGGATGATCCGGTGCGGCTTTCACCAGAAGACGCATATCGTCCCGATGCCGCATCAAATCCTCCGTGTCGTGTTGCACGACAGGAAGTTGAACCGTCTTTTGGTAACAGTCCAGCGTTGCGTTTCCGTCAATCAGTTCGGACTGCCCCACCGAAATCAAGGTTGCCCCCGCCAGCATTTGTCCACACCGTGCCGTCTCCCAGTTGTGCGCGTAAACCGAGTTGACATCGCCACACGAACCCTGCAAAAAAACGGCGGTATCATATTCGGCTTCAAGAATGGCACGGGCGCGATGCGGAAAGTCGGGATCAATCTCAAGGTCGTCAATCGGGGTGGAGGTCGGTTTGCACCCGAAATTGAACAGCACGTAATCACTCCCCTCCCCCATAAACTCAAGGGTCTGTACCGCCGTGTCCACATAGCCGTCTTCCTGCAAACGGTTTACGCCGAGACCGTTCAGAGTTGCCTGCCCCACATAAGCATTCACCTCTTCGAGCTTGTCAATCGCTTCCATAACGCTGGAAGCGAACAGGCGCGGCAACATTTGCAGATAAAGTGAATCAAGGGTTGCCCCTCCGATTCGAGAAACGGTTTCAGGAGCGGAATGAGTGTGAGTGGCACAGAGAATGACATTTTCAGGGGGAATATCCGTCATTTCGAGGAGGAGGGCTTGTGTGGCTTCGGTCAGTTCACGCGATACCGAAAACAGGTCGGCGGCGATAATTGCCACTCGTGTGTTTCCGCTCTCGATGACAACGGCATGAGCGAGCATCGCCCGACGTGCCGAGCGACTTTTGCGGGGGGTGTTCGGTTCGTACCTGTACAGTTCGACGCCGAGCGGAGGCGTAATGGCGCGTGTGCCGACTCCGGCTTTCAAGAGACCACTCGGTGACATGGGGCGGAGATCAACCTCTCAACATATTCTTTGCGACAAACCAGAGATTAGCAGGTCGCTCCGCAAGCCGACGCATAAAGTACGGAAACCAGTGCGTCCCGAACGGTGTGTAAATCGTTAGATTGTACCCGTCTTTGATCAGTTCCGTTTGCAGGTCGCGGCGAATTCCGTAAAGCATCTGGAACTCGAAACGATCTTTTGAGATGCCTTTCTCGGTAACAAACCGCTTTGCTTCCGCAATAATGGCAGGGTCATGCGTGGCAATACCGGGATAGTTTCCGTGTTCGAGCAACCTCTTCATCAGGAGACTGTAATTCGCGTCCACCTTCTCTTTTTCAGGGAATGCAACATCGGCGGCTTCCTTGTACGCCCCCTTGCAGAGACGAACCCGGATGCCCTTTTCGATGAGGGTTTCAATGTCCTTTTCACTGCGATACAGATAGGATTGGATCACGGCTCCACCATTCTTGAGACTGTTCGGCGCGTCCCAGAGTCGGTACACAATGCCGAGTGTGCGCTCCGTGTAGGGGGTTCCTTCCATGTCCATTTGCACGAAAATCTCTTTGCCCGCCGCCGCGAGCAGACGCTCCATATTGCGAACACAAAAGTCGGGGTCAATGTCGAGACCGAGTGCCGTCAGTTTCACCGAAATCGCTGACTTCAGGTTGTCGCGTTTGATCGCCGCCAGCAGTCGCAAATAAACGTCCAGCGTTTCGGCGACCTCCTCTTCGGTGGTGACGCTCTCCCCCAGAAAGTCAAGCGAAACCGCCGCGCCCTGTGCGTTCATTTCCCTGACGGCGGGCAGAATCTCTTCGACGCTTTCGCCCACGATAAAGCGTTTTGTCATGCGCCCGGAGAGTGGGTTACGCTTGACGAACGCCTCCATTGTTTTGTTGTTGGCTAGTTGTAATAAAACGGTTCGCGCAAGCATGATCATCCTTTTTCGTTGTGAAGGCGGAGGTAAAAGAGGAGCAACCGGAACTCGTATTCCGATGATACTGCATTACTCTACGAATTTATGGGCTTGAGGGTTCAATCACGCAAGAGCCAACCGTGCATTTGTGCCAGAATAAGCAAGAGAAAAATCACCATGTCCGATAAAAACCCGCTCTTTCTTAATGACATTTACAGAAGTGAAAAGAGAGCCCTGACTGAATTGAGTCGTCTTGAAAACGAAGAGGAGGGAGAAAGTCTGGAAAGAGTTTATTGGTTTTGTCTGCACCCGGCGTGGTCGGTCAGAGAAAAAGCACTAACGCTACTGGAGCAGAAATCCCCTCTTCTCTCCGTATTTGCAGGGCGGTCACTCCTTTCCGATCCTGCCCCTTTAGTGAGATGTGGCGCGATTTTATGCCTGATGCAGAAAAAGACACGCCATAATGCACTTCTTATTTATCCACTGCTCACCGATCCTGATTGGACAGTGCGCTGTGAGGCGGCGGATTGTCTTGCAGAAATGCCCGTCACCTACACTCTGGAGGAGATCGTTGAGGTTTATCGTGCGGAGCCATCTGAATTTGTCCGACGTGATCTTGCGTTATTGATCAAGAAAACAAAATCACCACAAGCAGTGAAAATCCTTCGAGAGCTATTTGAGACAGAGACAGAGCCGATTGCCTGCCTCGGAGTTCTGGCAACCCTGCATCGGCTGAAAGAAAAAGATGCCTTGATGCAGATGTTGGCGTATCTCGACTTCGAGGAGGGCATTTTGCAAAATAACGTCATCAATGGTTTTCGGTATCTCTCGCTCACTTCAAAGGACAAAAAGACAATCGTGGACTATGTGAAACCCGATGCCCTTCTGCCTGGAGCAAAAGCGGATTATAGGGAGTTGCTACGCCTCTGGGAGTGAAGAGCCGATCCGTATACGGAAAACCTCCTGCCAAAAAACTTCTCTCCCATGTAATGACTTTGCGCTCCTATTGGCTTAGAGAGAGTTATTTTCAGGTTTGACATGGAGCGGCAAATATCGCTACACTACATCTATATTCGGAGTATGAAGACAAATTCTGGAAGGGGAGACATGATAAAGTTAAATCAAAAATACGGGCAAGTGGCAATGGCGGCACTGTTGACACTGTTTTCAGTAGGAGCAGAGGCACAACGGGACGCTAAACTGCCGGGGCTGAAAACGGTGGCGGCAAAGGCACATCTTCCGTTTAAGATCGGGACTGCAGTGAGTTTCTACGGCGGAAAAGACAAAAACGGGGTTTATGGTGCGGGTCTCTTGCCGGGAAAAGACACCGATCCGGCGCGGGATGCCGCCTTCGGAAAGATTATCGCGCAGGAGTTTAATCTCATTCAGACCGGCAACGAACTGAAGATGTCGGGAGTGTGGAAGGGTGTCACCCGTGACAAAAACGGCAAACTCACTGCCGTGTGCGACTTCGCGAACCTGAACACACTCGCCGCGTATGCAATTCCGCGCAAACTAGCCCTGCGGGGTCATGTCATCGTCTACAACGCATTTTATCAGTTGCCGGGGTCACTGTTTACAATTGATTGGAGCCAACAAACCGCAACCTTAAAACCCGAATTCTCTGCCGAAGACGTGCGTGACGCCCTTCATTCCTACGTGGCGCAGGTGGTGAAAGCTACGCTCTCGCTCAACGCCCGCACCCGCAAAAAGCATCATCTTTCGCCGCTTATGACGGCGTGGGATGTGACAAATGAGTGTGTTTCGGAGGACAATCCGACAGGGGGCGCGAACGGGTTCCACTACCCGAAGGACGATGCCTGGTATCAGGCGGGACCCAAAGGGATCGGCGGCGACACCGATGGTTATGACTACGTGAGCGATATTTTCCGGTGGGCAGAAGAAGAAATGGCGAACGACATTCGCACCCATGTGGACGGCATCACAGAGGCAGACCGTTTTCGCCTTTACTACAACGATTATAGCGGCGAGTGGAACGCCAAAAAGTGGGAAGCACTGAAAAACCTCGTGCGTCATGTGAAGGCGACGGGCGGGCGAGTAGACGGCATGGGATTTCAGACGCATCTCATTGTGGGAAAAGACGACCTCACTCACGCGCAACTGGAAACGAGTGTAAAGGAAACCGTTGCGCTGGGTCTACGTTTCTCGATTACGGAAAACGATTTCCGCATCCGAACGCCCCCGAAAGAAACTTCGGTGGAGCAACAGCGCGTCTGGC
>JACMPS010000539.1 GCA_014377395.1 Chthonomonadaceae bacterium | reverse complement strand
TCACAGGGAATCAGTTTCCGTCCTTGATGAATCAATTGATAAAAGGCGTGTTGCCCGTTTGTTCCCGGCTCTCCCCAGATCACAGGGCCCGTCGAATAGTCTAAGGTTTCGCTTTCACGATTGACGCTTTTACCGTTCGACTCCATATCGCCCTGCTGAAAATAAGCAGGGAAGCGATGCAAATACTGGTCGTAAGGCAAAATCGCGTGAGTTTCCGCCCCGAAAAAGTTGTTGTACAGCACACCGAGAACGCCTAAAATCATCGGCAGATTCTGTTCCGGGGGGGCAGTGCGGAAATGGTTGTCCATATCGTGCGCTCCGCTCAACAACTCCTCGAAGTTGTCCATGCCGATGAAAAGTGCAATCGGTAGCCCAATCGCCGTCCACAACGAGTAACGCCCTCCGACCCAATCCCAGAACCCAAACATATTGGCGGAATCAATTCCGAACTTTTCCACTTCCGTTTTGTTGGTGGAAAGTGCCGCAAAATGCTTTGCAACCGCCGCTTCATCCTTCGCTGTTTCCAGAAACCAGTTTCGTGCGGTGTGCGCGTTCGTGATCGTTTCCTGTGTGGTAAATGTTTTCGAGGCAACGAGAAACAACGTTGTCTCCGGGTTGCAGACTTTCAGCGTTTCGGCGATATGCGTCCCGTCAATGTTAGAGACAAAGTGCATCGTCAAGCCCGGTTTGCCGTAGGATTTAAGGGCTTCCGTCACCATGACGGGTCCCAGATCGGAGCCACCAATCCCGATATTCACGATGTCGGTGATCGCTTTTCCGGTGTAACCTTGCCACTCTCCGCTCCGCACTCTCTCGCTGAAGTCTTTCATGTGAGACAGCACGGCGTTAATTTCGGGCATCACGTCCTTTCCGTCCACAAAAATCGGTGTGTTGGCGCGGTTGCGGAGGGCAGTATGCAAAACGGCGCGATCTTCGGTGAAATTGATCTTTTCTCCGGTGAACATCTTTTCCGCCATGCCTTTGACGTTTGCTTGAGCCGCCAGCGCAAAGAGGAGCCTCATTGTTTCCTCTGTCACCCGGTTTTTCGAGTAGTCGAGCAGAAAATCCTCAAAACTCGTGGAGAATTTCGTAAAACGTTCCGGGTCTTGTACGAACAGGTCACGGGTATGTAAGTCTTTGAGCGTTTCTACGTGGGTTTTCAATGCAGTCCATGCAGGGGATTGGGTTAGAGGTGTCATCTATGATTTTCCTTTGTTTTGTGTCAGGGGCAAGTGGCTCAAAAAGACACTTTTCCCGGTATGCCCTAAAGTTTGTAGCCGAAATTGACGTAGATGGCGGCGGAACCGGAAAGACCGGGCGAAGCGGAGAAGCCACTTGTTCGACCAAGTCCGTTTGTGACGCCGAAGTCGAGTGAGGCTTTGCCGTTTAGAATAGAGGGCGGCGAATAGCGGAACCCGACACCGTAAATTTCCTGCTGAACCCCGGAGCCATTGCTGACTCGCACGGCGTTGTCACCGAAAATTGAGAGTTGACCGTCAGCAATCAAGGCAAAGTCGTTGCTGATCTGATAAGTAACCCCTACTCCGAACGTGCCGAAAGAGCGATCCGCAAGAAACACTCGCGGAGAGAGAAAAGCAACCAGTTTATCATTGAAAAAAGAGCGAGACGCCATTCCTTGCGCCGCGAAAAGAAATTGATTGTCTCGTAGGGTGTTGTCGTAGAGGATGCTTCCCTGAACACCGAGTTTGTAGTTACCGGTGGAAGGCAAACCGTAGCGCAAGCCAAGTTCGACTTCCTGCCCGCCGTGCGGAACCTGCAATAACCCGTTCTGGAAGTAGCGTCGCATGGAGCCGCCGCCTCGTGCCAGCACCGTTAGCCGATCCGTCAACCCGTACATCCCTTCAAGTTGGACGTAAGTTGAGTTTTCCGAGCTTCCAAAGGGTCGCACGTCAATTCCATAAAGAGTTTTGCGCTTTAGGAGCGTGGCGGGCGTTTCCAGATTGATCAAATGCAAAAACTCAGTAGAAGAGGCAACGGCTTCAGTCGGCGGCTCTTTGTTCGGGTCAACGGCTTGCGCGTGTCCAATGCGGGGGGCAAACAGAACACACAACGTACTCAAAAAAGCAAGGCGGGGGGCAATGAATCTCATGGTAAATCCTTTTGTAATCGAGAAGTTAAGTGTTGTTCACCTGTGTCACGAACCACCCACTACGCTAGAGGACATGGAGGCACAGAAAAATACGGAGAGAGGGAATTTTCTCACGCAAAGACACAAAGGCGCAAAGAGAAGAGAGGAATAAATGAGTATCAATCCGCATCTTTTTTCTTCGTATTTTGTCTTTTAATCCCTATCTCTGTGTTAATCTGTGGATAAAACTCTTTTCTGTATCTCTTCTCTGTGCCTCTTTTGATTTTCGGGGTAGGCGGGTAGTTCATTTATATGCCTTGCAGTTTACCCAAAATAACCCTGTGTTTCCGCTTCTTCGACAAGAGCAACGACAAATTCCCACAACGTTTCGGAACCCTGCGCGATAATTTCGTTGCGTTTAAGAACACGCTCTTTCGAGATACTGTGTTCCGCCCAACTTCCGCCCCGGTTCAGAAAGTTCGGGATGATCGCGGCAAGACGGTCTATCGAACCCGCAAAGCGAGCCGTCGGAGTTTCCTGCGCCTCGAATTCTTCCCACAAAGCCCAAAATTCAAGCCGTTGTTCGTCCGGGAGCAACCCGAAAATGCGGTCGGCGGCTTTTTCCTCACGCGCTCGCTTTGTGGCTTCCCCGGCGGTGTCGTAAACGAAGGTGTCCCCCGCATCAATCTCCACAATGTCGTGAAT
>JACMPS010000053.1 GCA_014377395.1 Chthonomonadaceae bacterium | reverse complement strand
TGCCATAAGAGGTTTGAATCGAAGAGCGCGGTAGTAATTCAGCATGGAAGTCAACGCTTGCGGTTGCGCCCAAGCCTCGCGATAGATCGCTTTTTCATCGGGTGTAAACACGCCCACATTGGAGGAGCCTGTCATTGCCCTCCAGAGAGGAGCATAATTTCCGCTCTTAAGGAGCAGTTCTGGCAAACGCGGCAACTGAAAAAACAGAACGTAGAGGCTTCGCAATAACTGAACGGGGTCACGTCGAATCACCTGCGTCATCACATCGGGGTGAGGGGCATTGATGACGACGACTTGCTCTACTCGTTGCGGAAAACAAGTGGCTGTCCAGAGAGCGATCACCCCGCCCCAGTCATGTCCAATCAGACGAAATGTAGAGCGACCGCACTTATCCGCGATACAGACCACATCGAGAGCGAGTTTGTCCAGCGTGTAATTCGCCAAACCTTGCGGCTTTCCGCTTTTGTTGTAGCCACGCCCGTCCGGGACGATCACACGAAACCCCTGCTCCACCAATGGCGCGATTTGGTGATGCCAACCCCACCAGAAATCGGGGAAGCCATGAAGCAAAATCACCAGAGGGCCGTTTTTGAAACCAATATCAATTAAGTGAATATCGGTTTCGTTGATGCGATGCGTATGAGAAAATTTCTCCCATTCGGCTTGAGTAAGCAAAATCTGTTCTCCCCTTAAACCCATTTCGACAATTCCGCAAACTCATTTATGCTCTGATACGATTACTAAAAAAGGAAAAGGATCAGAGCATAACCTATTTGCCCTGATCCTTTTCCTCTTTGTACGAAATTCAATCCGTAATGCGATCACGAAACTCCTATTGCGGCGAGACTTCGAGCGTCGCAATGCTACGGCAACCACTATCTCCCGGAATCTTGGCGGCGTATTCGGGTTTAAGGATGTGTCCGTTTACATCCAGCACAGTGACATAAATACCTCCACTCACGATGTATTGCTTACCCGCCAGTGTAATTGTACTGTTAGCAGGAACAAGAGGGAACGTTTTTTCATCGTCCAGCATAATCTGCACGGGGTGATTGAAATGATTTATCACTTCAACATTCTCTATTCTTGAACAACTGCCATTCAAGAGAGACGCGGACAGGAAGAAAAAGCACAGACGAACCGAGTCACGACGTTTGTTCATAGGACTGTCCTCTCCACTAAGGTAACTGCCCGCTTGTCTCTCTCAATTGATCTTCCAGGTAAAAAACAAAATCGACTTTGCTCTCGTTCTGTCTTCAGGACTACCGGCGAAGCCGCCAGAAGCGAATTTATTCCGCCGGGTTTGTTGCATCGTGCTTTCCTAGATTGTGATTTCGCCCTCAAAGACTTCGGCGGCGGGACCCGTCATCATCACGCGGTTATCACCAAGCCACTCCACACGCAAATCTCCGCCGGGAAGATGAAGCAGAACATTGCGGGAAGTTTTGTTGTTGAGAGCGCAAGCCACCGCCACCGCACAGGCTCCCGTGCCGCAAGCAAGTGTTTCCCCGGCACCACGCTCCCACGTTCTCATTCGCACCTCTGCGTTGTCGAGTACCTGCACAAAATGAACATTCGTGCGCTCCGGAAAGGCTTTGTGATTTTCAATCAGAGAGCCGATCCGAGCCACCGGGTAATCGTCCAGATGATTCTCAAAGATGATCACATGGGGGTTGCCCATCGAGACCGCCGTGATTTCGTAGGTCTTGCCTTCGACTTTCAGAGTTTCGTTGATCACCTGTCCGTTGTCGTCGCCACGCATGGGAATTTCGCTTCGTAAAAGGTGAGGCACCCCCATATCCACTTTGACGCTCTCCACTTTGCCGCTTCTCAACTGCAAGCGCAACATCAGCACACCCGCCAGCGTGTCCACTTTTACCTGCGTATCGGCGAGCATTTTGCGGTCATAAACGTACTTGGCGAAACATCGGATGCCGTTCCCGCACATTTCGGCTTCGGAGCCGTCCGGGTTGAACATTCGCATCTTGAAGTCGGCGACTTTGGACGGCAACAACAAAATTAGCCCGTCCCCTCCAATTCCAAACTTGCGATCATTGACCTTGCGGGCGATTTCCGGCAACGTGGCTTCGTCAGGCGTCTCCTTAAGAGAATCAACCATGATAAAATCATTGCCGATGCCGTGCATTTTTGTAAACTTCAAATCACTTTTCCTCTGATCGAAGGTTTCTCCGAAAAGCACATTCTGAGAGATTCCCTGCCTGAATCTCTGCTCTTACTGTCGAGAAACCTTCGATCCGTTTGTACAAGGCTATTCCGTTTCGGGGGTGGGAGTGGAACCAGGCGTAGAGCGCGGCTCCCGATACTCCCGATCACGCTCCGGTTCTCGACGTTCGCCTCCGCCTTCGCGATTAGGCTCCCGGTTCGGGTCCTGATAGAAATTGGAGACCGGGCGAGAGGGAACAATGCTTGTCACCGCGTGCTTGTAAACCAGTTGAGTGGGCTTTCCCACCGAGTCGAGCAGAATGGTAAAGGCGTCGAAACCGCGCACCATGCCCCTCAATTGTACGCCTCCGATAAGGTAGATCGTCACCCCGATATTCTCTTTGCGAACCTGATTCAGAAAAATGTCCTGTAGGTTCAGTTGTGGCTTGTTCATGTCCTCAATGGCTCCTTCCCTGTAAACAATCGGGAATTAAGATGGCGTCTCGCGCAGAACGTTCAGCACTGCTTCTGTCGCTTCCGCCGAATTTAAGTGAGTGATGTCAATCCAATGAATGTTCCGGTCTGCGTTAAACCAGGTCCACTGGCGTTTTGCGTAACGTCTTGTGTTACGTTGGATGATCTGAACGGTTTCGGCAAAATCCATTTCGCCCCGCAGATACGCGCAAATCTCTTTGTAGCCCAGGCATCGTAAACCGGGGCTTTCATCGGGCAACCCTGAATCGCGCAGGGAGACCGTTTCTTCTATCCACCCTTTCTCGAACATCGTCAAGACTCGCGCCTCGATTTTCGCGTAAAGTGTGGCTCTGTCCATTGTCAGACCCACCTGCACCGAGGGACGACGTTTGAGTTCGTCCCGCTGAGAAGAAAGTGGTTTTCCCGTTGTTCGATAAACTTCCAGGGCACGAATGATACGAACGGGATCGTTCGGGTGAATCCGAGAAGCCGTCTCCGGGTCAATTTCGAGAAGTTCGGCGTGAAGAGCATTCACGCCTTGCGCCTCCAGTTCCGCCTTCAGTTGGTCACGAATTTCGGGCTTTGCGGGGGTTTCCGCAAGGCTCCAATCTTCGAGCATGGCTTTCAGGAACATCCCTGTGCCGCCACAGAAGATCACCCTTCCGCTCCGCCCTGCGATCTCGTCCAGAACGTTCTCAGCGTCCCGTTTCCAGAAAGCGGCATTGTACTGCTCTGTCGGCTCCAGAAAATCGCACAGGTGAAACGTGGCTCTCTTTCGCTCTTCAAGAGTAGGCTTTGCCGTTC
>JACMPS010000538.1 GCA_014377395.1 Chthonomonadaceae bacterium | reverse complement strand
GAAATTGCAGGCGGTTGTAATCGTTTTGCCTCTTCTTGAATTCCCGTCCAGGTTTCCGGGGCAATCGTAAACCCGAACTTTGCCGCAAACCGGATCGCCCTGAGCATCCGCAGAGGATCATCGAAAAAGGTCTCGGCAGGAGAGAGTGGAGTCCGAATGATTCCTGCCCTTAAGTCCTCAAACCCTTTTCCGGTGAGGTCGAGTTGTTCGCCCGTGTGCAAGTTTTCGAGCAGGGTATTGAGCGTAAAATCCCGACGAAACACGTCCTCGGTAAGCGTTCCCCGTTGAACTTCGGGTTTGCGGGAATCAGGCGCGTAACTTTCTTTGCGTGCCGTGACAAACTCCACCTGACTCTCGGAGCCATCGGGCAGGGAAAGGTGAAGCATCGCAGTTCCAAAACGTTCATAAATAACGGGATAATGTGCGGCAACACCTTGTCTGTGGAGAAAGCGGGCAAGCGAAGGGGCATCTTCTTCCAAAACCAGATCAAGGTCATTGGAGAGAGGCAAGCCAAGCAGACGATCCCGTAAAAATCCACCAACGAGATAAAGTGTGCCCTCGTAGGGAGGATTGCGGGTAGAATCACGGAGTAAGTTCAAGGTTTGTTCAATCGCTGTGTTCATCGGGGCGTTACCTCGCCAAAAATAAAGGACAGATCATTTCTGCGTCTCTGAATCGTAATTAGTATAGTTTCCAAATTTCTCTTGTGCAAAGAGGGAAGTAAAAGCGTTACTCTTGTTCCTCCCCTTACGCTCAGAAGAGGTAAGGCATCAATCCTATTCCTCCCCCTTATGCAAGGGGGAGGTTAGGAGGGAGTGGAAAAAGGAGGTTAGAGCCTAGTCAGTTGTTTTTCCTGAAGGCGTCCCCACCATAAATGGGCGTGGCAAACGACGCCCCTACATGGTCTGCAGGATTTCCCTTGCATAAGAGGAGAGAATAGATAGGGTTTCGTTAAGACGATTTGCATAAAGTGTGTAGGTGATCAAAATTAAGAAAGAAAATCAATGAACGCAATTATTTTATTTTCGCATGGTTCTCTGCTATGTGGTGCCGGAGAAACCTTAAAAGTTCATGCAAGGAAACTTCAAGAGCGCGGTCTGGCGGAGAGAGTCGAGGTCGGCTTTCTCAACTACAGCGATCCTGATTTTCTGGTGACGGTAAAAGACCTCTCTGAAGCGGGAGTGACACAAATTCTGGTCACGCCCTATTTTCTTGTGCCGGGTGTCTTTGTCAAAGTGAATCTGCCGGAGCGCATTGCAGAGGCAAAATCACAGTTTCCGCATATCGAGTTTACTGTGACGGAAGCCCTCGGTTTCGATCCGCGTCTTGCCGATGCCGTACTGGAATCGGCATGGAAAGCCACACCGAGCGAGACATGGCGCAACACGCTTGCAGAAGCAACTCATTTCTGTCGTCCCGCCCCGGTTTGCCCTCTCTATGATACGCCCCTTTGCCCCAAACGTGCCGGAAATGGGAAACTCGGAGAAGTCATCGTGCCGGAAACACAAGCCGAGCGCACTTCCTTTAAAGAGTCGGCATTGCTCGTCATGATTCATGGCTCTCCTCGCCCCATCGCCAATGAGAAGATGTACGAGGTCGTCCAAATCGTGCGCGGCTTTAACTTGTTTGCGACGGTGGAAGTGGGTTTTATGGAGTGCAATGCGCCGAGCATTCCCGAAGCCATTGACCTTTGCGTTTCACACGGCGTCAAAGAGGTAGTGGCGGTTCCCTACTTTTTGCATACGGGCAATCACGTTGCGGACGACCTGCCGACTCTGCTCGAAGAGGCGCAGGAAAAGTATCCGAACGTTCGTTTCTTGCTCGGTGATTATCTCGGCAAATCGGACGCTCTGACCGAAATTCTCGAAAGTCGTATCCTGCAATCAATCAACGCTCTATGAAAATTCTTCTAACCCTCTTTGTGTTGCTGCTTTCTTTCCCCGGTCACGCGCAAACGGTTTTGTTGCGGAACGGCGGCTTTGAGGGCGGCGGTGCAAACTCACTTCCCAACTGGACGGCTTACGAGGGAGGCTACGACGTAGACCGCACCGTTAAGCATAACGGAACTCTGTCCCTGCGACTCGATAACTCCAACTCGGTCTCACAAAAAGGGGCTTCTCAAACGGTCACGCTGAATCAGACGGAGCCAACCCCGATTCAGTTAAGTGGTTGGAGCAAAGCCGAGGGAGTGACCGGAGTAAAGAACGACGATTACGCTCTCTATGTTGATCTGGTTTACAATGACGGTACGACATTATGGGGAGAAGTGAGCGCGTTTCGTACCGGAACGCACGAGTGGGAACGGCGTAAATTCGTAATATTTCCGCGCAATCCTGTCCGGGAAATGACGGTTTACGTGTTGCTCCGCCGACACGCGGGTACGGCATGGTTTGATGATGTTTCGGTACGCGAACTGCGTGAAAATCTGTTTGACTCGCAAGCCCTGACCTTTCCGATGCGCAAGCCGGAAGCCGTCGTGAAGACTGTAACGGGAAAGGACGGGCTAGGTCTCGGCTTTGACGGGGGAGGCGGCATCTCGGCGACGTTGAGCGGCGGAGAGCGTCTTCCCTGTCCCAACACAGGCGGATTTTTTCTACGTAATGCAAAAGGTGAGGGCGAAATCCTGCCTTTGCGGGGAAAGTTCACTTCACGGGGAGACGGCGGCATTGACCTAGTTTCAGGGGCGGCGGGGGTTCGCGCCACCTTGCGTTTATCGCCGAAAGGGGACGCGCTCGCCCTTGACGCCGAACTCAACGATACCACCAAAACGGAACGCGCACTCACGCTCTACTTCTGTCTTCCTGTCGAGGCGGCGGGTTGGAACTGGGGCGACGACATCCGTACCTCCCGCAAAATCGGAAAAAGTGCCGAGTTCACAAATCAAACTCGTGGCACGGTGGGAGCCACTGGAGGCGTCTCACTTTACCCTTACGGAGTTGTCTCCAATGCCACGCACGGTGTCGGAATTGCCTCACAAATGGAGTGGGCATCCACCTATCGAATCTTTTATAGTGGTGCCTCAAAGATGCTTGTAATCGCGTGGGACGTATCACTTTCCGGCAAAACCGCAACGTGGCCTCCCTACAATGCCCGGTGTCGTGCCTCTCTGTTTCAACTCTCACCGGCATTGGCGAAGTGGGGATTTCGGGCAGCAACCGCTCGATTTTATGCCCTGAATCCAAATGGTTACACCCGCCGCGCAAAAGATGAAGGCATCTGGATTCCCTTTACCGATCCCGCAAAAGTGCCTCATGTCGAAGATTTCGGAGTGGCCTACCATGAAGGCGACAACTCCGTGAAGTCCGATGACGCGCTAAACATCCTCAGTTTTCGCTATACCGAGCCGTCTTCGTACTGGTTGCCTTTGCCCACAAATTATCCCCGCACTTACGAAGATGTGCTAAAACTTCTGCAACGTACTGCGACAAGTCCGCTTCCTACAAATCCTAATCTCTCCCCGGATTCCGATAAACCGACGCCACGTTCTCTCGCACTTTCCGTCATCAACTCAGGAATCAAGGACGAAAGCGGCAAGTATTCGATAGAGTTTCGGAAGGAACCCTGGAATGACGGGGCTTTGATTTTGCTGAACCCGAACCCGGAACTGCCCTCCTCCGAAGCGCAACCGACAAAAGCATCGCTGTCCTACAACCTAGCGGACGCTGTGAAACGCTATGGCAATACCGAAAAAGGAACGCTGGACGGAGAGTATCTGGACTCGCTGGAGAGTTGGGGGGAGGTACTGGATTTCCGCCCGGAACATCTCAAAACCTGCCCTTACCCCATCCCCTACGAGACAGACACCTTCACGCCGTGTGTGCCACAGTGGTATAACGTCCACACGTTCGCGCGGTTTTTACGGGACGACCTGCGAAACCGGGGGAAACTGCTCTTCGCCAACAGCACCCCGGTTCGTTTTAACGCTTTTTCCGCGCTGTGTGATGTCATGGGAATCGAAGTGAACTGGCTGAACGGCAAAGGCGAGTATAACCCCGACCCCGATCATGTGATGAACTTGCGGCGTACTCTCAGCGCGAAAAAGCCTTACCTCCTCTTGATGAACACTGACTTCGAGAAATTCGGGAAAGAAAGCATGGAGCGATATTTGCAAACGTGCTTGTTTTACGGCATCTATCCGAGTTGTTTCAGCGCAAACGCCGCCGACAACGTTTACTGGGAAAACACAAAGTGGATCGAGCGTGACCGAGACCTGTTCAAGAAGTACATTCCGCAGATTAAACGACTTTCGGCGGCGGGTTGGGAACCCGTGACAAAGGCGACCTCCTCAAACGAACAAATTGGCGTAGAGCGGTTCGGAAGCGGCTTTCTCACCCTAAGAAACTTTTCCACCACAGCGCAGACAACCACTCTTTCACTCTCTCTACCGGGCAAAACTTCACCGGGAAGTCTCACTCTCTCCCCCGGCGAAGTCCGCCTCATTGAGATAAAGCCCTGAACGAAAAAATAAATGTGCCTCTTTTTAGCAAACGGGAGGGGAAGAGCGAAAAGGAAATAATTCTGCGTCCTCTCCTCTTCCCGGAACTTCCGGTGAACTGCAAGACGCCACGAAAGGAGGGTATAGATTGAATACACCGTCTATGCGCTCCTTCCACACCTCGGTTCAGTAACCATTCTGCGCCGACGTGCCGGAAGGTGCGTCACTCTGACAAAAGCGGGGACAGGGCAGAGATGTCCTGCCCCTGCTTTCTCTTCCCTTAACTCAGAATTTTTTGTAAGAGGGTGCTGAAAAGAGTCCATTTTAGAAGTCAGAAGTAAAAAGTGATTACGCTGAATCTATGTCCGCAGGACTGACGGCGCAGCCGCCAGCGACGAATTTATTCCGCCGAAT
>JACMPS010000052.1 GCA_014377395.1 Chthonomonadaceae bacterium | reverse complement strand
TCTTGTCCCTCAGCATTGCCGCAGGAATGAATTCCGCGCTGTGAGGCGTGCCGCCCCCTGTCCTTCGGAGACCCACAAAAATTTCCGGGGCTGAAAAAGGAATGGTCTTTCGTTTGGATTGTGTCCACGCAGGTAGACTTCGCTCTTCTGTAGCCGGGGAATGAATTCCCCGGATTCTCTCTTGCATCAATCTGAAAACTTTTTCGCTAAGAGGGTGTTGAAAAGAACTTTGCTCAGAGCGAAAACTGAGGGTGTTGTGTCCGAAGGACACGGGGCGGCACGCCTCACAGCGCGGAATTCATTCCTGCGGCAAGTACATCGACTTCATTTTGCGCTAAGGGACAAGATAAGCCCTCATACAAGGGGAGGGTGATTAAGTGGAATCACGGTGGGGGCTAATCAAACACCCGACCAGGCGAGGACTTTAGCGATATCGCGTCAGGGTGCCTACTTAGTGTCATTTTCAACGAAACCCGTAAGGTAAGACGAAGACAACTCGATTCGCCTTCCCGTATTCGCGGACTCCAGACCCGCCAGCAAAACCTGAGTGACATGATGAGCAAGGCGGGCATTGCTTAGTTCCGGTTGTCGCCTTTCACGGATGCACCGTATCCAATGTTCGTGGGCGGAACCTCGCGAATCGGCGGTGGCATCGAGCGGGTGCGGCAGAGAAGGTGTGTCTTCGCGAGTGTAGCTTCCCGGCTCCCAGCGTGTCGCCGAAGCCCCCGCTTCACCCGGCGCACAAAGTTTCCCGGTGGTTCCATGTAAACGTAAACAGTAGGTTTTTGCAGGGTCACACCAGCCCGTTTCCAGCGTCCCAATCGCTCCACTCGCAAACTCCAGCAAAAGGGTCGCCGTGTCTTCCAGTTCCGTTGGCTTGTCGTGCGTGGAGACCATTCCCATCACGCTTTTCACGCGCCCCATTGTAGAGACCAGCACGGAAGCCGCATACACTCCCATATCGAATAAGGCTCCGACGGCAGCTTCCCCCGACTTGAAAAACCATAACGCTTCACCGGAGTTTCCCCCTTCGCCTTCTCCAAACGCATCCAGAATCTCGGCATAGTAAACTTCGGGTCCCCCGTGCGAAACCCGACAATGCGCCGCCGAAATTTTGCCGATGTGCCCCGCCTCTGCCTCGCGCTTGATTGCATAAATTTCCGCACCGAGATGAGGCAAACACATCACGGTCTTCTCGGTCTTCTCCACTCCCGCAAGAAAACGATCCGCCTCACTCATGTCGGCGCAAAGCGGTTTTTGCATCAGCAGGTGCTTGCCCGCTCTCAGGGCTTCGATCCCGAAAGAAACGTGAAGTGGGTGCGGTGTCGCAACAACAATGGCGTCAATATCGGGATTAGTGAACAGAGTATGAGGGTCTGTTGTCCAGTGCGGAACGGAAAATCGCTCACAAAGTGTCTTCAGTCGGGTCTCTTTGCGCCCCGCGAGATGCGTGACGGTGACGCCCGGTATTCGGGTAAGTTCCGGCAAGTGAAACTTATAGGCGATCCCGCCTGCCCCGATAATCGCTACCCTTACCGTGTCTTGAGTCAGGCTTGTATTCTGATGAGCTAAGGTTGTATCCTGAGTTGAGTCCGAAATTGAATCTTCGAGTAGATTTTTAGTGAGGTTCATACCCTTCAGTTTACTCTCTTCGATTGACTTCTCGCCCGTTTGCGCGTCACAATAACAGCATCATGGAAAAATTTGTGACCTTCGATCTAAGACGGATCGAGTATGGAACCAAGGCTTACAGGGAAATGGTAGAACTGCGCCACAGGGTGCTTCGCGCCCCGCTCGGTATGAACTTTACCCCGGAATTTCTCGCACAGGACAAAAGCGATTTTCTGCTCGGAGCCTACGAAAACGATAAACTGATCGCCTGTCTTATCCTGACTTACCTCGAAGACAAAACCGTGCAGATGCGACAGGTTGCCGTTAACTTTTCTCATCACCGAAGGGGAGTCGGGCGGCAACTTGTGAAACTCGCCGAACAGGAAATAAAACGACAGTCTCCCCCCGTGCCTCAAATTTTCCTGAATGCCCGCGAAAGCGCCGTTCCATTTTACAAAAGTCTCGGCTATAAAGAAGAGGGAGAACCGTTCGAGGAAGTCACGCTGATGCACTTCCGCATGATCAAAAATCTTGAAAGTGAAATCCACCCACATGGTACAAATTGAGCAGGGCATCGCCTACCGCGACACGACCAACAGCCTCCGCATCGCGAACGGCACGGTAGAACTTATCATTTCCACCGACTACGGTCCCCGGATTCTGAAGTACGGCTTCGTGGGCGACCCCGACGAGAACAATGTTTTCGGAAGGTGGGACGGTATTACCCTGCAAACGAAACTTGGTGACTGGCACATTCGGGGCGGGCATCGGCTATGGATCGCCCCTGAAACCGCTCCCAAAAGTTATGAACCGGACAACAGCCCCGTCCCCTATGAAATCGCCGGAAACCTGATCATCTTGCGCCCTCAGACCGAACCCTTCACGCATATCCGCAAGGAGATCCAGCTCATTTTGAGTGAAGAGGGAACGCACGTCACGGTGGCACATACCCTGATCAATGAAGGCGTGTTCCCGGTGGAAATGTCGGTGTGGGCAGTCTCCGTAATGAACAAAAACGGCATCGCCATTTTTCCGCAAGAACCTTATCAGTCTCATAGCGACAATCTGCTTCCCGTGCGCCCCCTCGTGATGTGGGCTTACACGGATTTAACCGATCCTCGCTGGACATGGGGCAAAAAGTTTCTGGCACTCCGGCAAGACCCCGCCCTTTCGGAACCGCAAAAAATCGGGTTCTTGAACAGGCAGGGGTGGGCGGCTTATGCCCGAAACGGAATTCTCTTCACCAAACGCTATCACGTCGAACGCGGTCTACCTTACCCCGATTTCCATGTCAACACCGAAACCTTCACGAACGCGGAAATGTTGGAAATCGAAACAATGGGAGCCTTAAAACTCGTGGAACCGGGAGAAATCATTTCTCACGTCGAAACATGGGAACTCCAACGCAAAGAGGTCGGCAAGACGGAAGCGGAGTGGGAAGCCGCCTTTTAGAATGTGTTGAGAAAGTCATTGCTCAGGGCGGAACGGGGCACGGGATTCATTCCTGCGGCAAATGCACCAACTCGACCTACTCAACGCATTCACAGATAAACCGGGGAATAAATTCCCCGGCTACAAAGGTGCTCCAATTACAAACTCCTGCTCAACGGTCTGCAGTCCGTCCAATCACAAACTCCTGCTCAACGGTTCGCAGGACTTCCACCTGCGTGGACTCAATACAATCTGCGCTCTTAGTCCACGAAGGTGGACTTCGCCTCTTCAGCCGGAGGTTTTAACCTCCAGACTCCCTCTAAATTTCTCTAATCCCTAATCCCCCGCTACCGGGGCTTCATCGAGTCCCGATAATCATGGGTGTCCACAAACCGTGTGTGATAAGTTTCCCAATCGGCTTTGTGCAAGCGATAAACCGGATCATTTTGTAGCGTTGTCGGTGGCGTCGTGTAGTCCGGCTTTGCGTGGGTGGGCAAAGGCAACACCGTTTTCGAGTATTGCGTGTTGAAGTTTCCGTCTTTCACCCAACCGTCTCCGATCAGCACATAATCCCGAATCCAGCCTGCTTCCGGTGCTTTTACCTCCTCGAATCGCAAGCGCATTTCGTCTCCTGCGTTCATAATCACGTAGCGGTCATCGGTTTTGGTGAGCAATGGCAGAATGTCCCCGAAGCGCGTGTAGTAGCCTTCCAGATCGAGCCACTGCGGACGGATCGAGCTGACCACGTCGTAATCGGCGAGTTCCGGCGAAGAAATGTTCTTCGTCGTTGCCTGAGAAAAGCCATGATAATCAAGGATCGCCGTTTGGAGCGTTGTGTCGGTTTGCCGAAGGGGAGCGTTCGGGGCGGCTTTTGCCCACATGATTTGATCCCAGTAGATTTCAAGGTTCGTTCTCAAGCGCAGGCGGCGCGGCTGATTTGGCGCAAACACCCCTTTCAGATCAAGAACTACCGTTTTGACTTTTCCGGTAGGAAAGCCAAGACCGGGCTTTGCGACACGCCATTTTCCGCTTGCGTCCAGCGTCTCCAGCCGTAAACCGTCAGGCTTGATTCCCGCCTGTGAAATGGCGATATTGATGCTCGTGTCCGTCGGGTGAATCCACCCTGTCGCCAGCAGGTAGAGCGCGTCGGAAGGCTCGGCTTTGCGGTCAGGCAAAGTCACTTCGACCCAGTGATCCCGCGTGATCCCCTGATACTGCCCCCGCCCAAAGGTATCGAGGTAAACACCGTCCCGCTTTAGGACAGTTTCGGTCACGTCCGCCCCCTTATCATCTTTTGCAAGGGAGATCGGTTGCGTTTTCTGCGTGGTGATTACACGGAGCGGCGGCGCAGGAATCGAAAATCGCTCATCTATCCACACTTCTGTGCCGACAGGATGATCTACTACCCTGAGAGAGAGATGATCGAAAAAGTGAGTTTCCCAAAGTTCCGCGCAAATTCGCAGGTCGTAAATGCCGTCACGCGCCGCCATTTGATCCCCTCGAATTTTAATCCAGTCTTCGGTTTGCGCCACATTTGCCGTCACAAAAGCATTGATCTTGAGACCGAGCGGAGAGCGCCAGATGCAGTCCGTAATCATCTGCATTTTCGTACCGTCCCACGCAAAAAGCCAGGGACAGGAACCCCCCAGACGATACGGAGCCGTGATGATCGTATTCGCGGTCATTTGTCCGTTTGTCTTATCTGGAAACTCGGTGCGAGGATAGCCATTGGGCCACAAAATTCGCACACAATCGGCACGGGCATAAGTGCCAAGCCCAAAATGAAGGGTTGAGTCGTTAATCGGTTGCTTCTGGTAAAGCAATCCGGCGCGAATTTCCATGGCACCGAGAATTCCGAATGAGTTGATTCGTCCATCGCCGGAGGAACCGGGCGCGACGAAATCCGCACGAGGGCGCACGTCCTGATAAGCGTAGTTTTTTGTCCCTTTGTTGAGAAGGCGGACAGGTTTGTTGGCGGCATCGAAGCCGACAGGGGTAAGACGTCCATCCGGCGAAAAGGGAGACACGGAAATCGAACGTGCCGAAAGGGACGCGGAAAGCGGAACAAATTTTCGGTCAGCGTCTTGCAGGAAAACGGCACTGCCCGCACTTCCCGTTGCGATCAAATCCACCGCGCCGTTATTATCGAGTTCGGCAAAGGCAATTCGAGCGGAGCCGTCTTTAGGGGCTTCGTTCCACTTTGCGATTTCTACGATGTCCCAGCCGGTTGCGTCAGGCTTAAGAGAAAAGCGCAAAATTGTGCCGTCTTCACGTAAAGCAACGATGTCAAGGCGTCCGTCGTTGTCAGCATCAGCGGAGGTAATCGCGAGTAGTTTTCCACCGACATTCGGCTCCACAAATCGAGAATAGACGCCCCCTCGCTGATTGTTGAACACAACCAATTTTCCGGCATCATCGAGAATGGCGGCGTCCGCATCGCCATCACTATCGAAATCCCCCCAGGCAAACGAACGAGGATTTTTGATTTTCGTCAATTCATTCGAAAGGGCAACCCAGGTTCCATTGCCGTTATTTCGCAGAACAATCCCGTTTCCACTCACGGGCATCACAAACAAATCAAGGTCGCCATCGAGTTCCACATCAAGATTGGAGACACCGACATAATTCCCGGTCAAAATCGGTGAAGACAGAGTCGAAAGAGCGGTCACGTCCTTGAATTGTCCGCTTTGTTCCTGCCGATAGAGTTTGATTCCTCCTGCCCCCGCCAGTGCGAAGTCAGGCAAAAAGTCGTACACGAAATCGGTCAGTGTGACGCCTTCTGGCGTCGGCTTTACTTTTTTAGAGCCACCGGGAAAGGTGAGTGTCTGCGTTTTGCCATTTCCCCTAACGAGTTGCACCTGCGTGGCGTTCGCGTAAATCGTGGTAGGCGGCTCTTCCTTGCGTGTCTCTACTTTTGCGGCGGGATTATTCGCAAACTTGTTCGAGAGAGAGTCAGGCAACTCCGGTGCAAGAGACACCACCTTGACGAGATCGAACGTACCCACAGGCGAAACAAGCGGTTCGGGTGTAAATGTCATCGCGGTATCGGCGGGCGCAGGGGTGCGGGTTGGTTGCGGCAGGGCGATAAAATGTTGCAGGGGGCGTTCGTCGAGATTCAGGCGTCTTGTGTCTTCTTTGTAGGCGGAAACCTCACGAAGGAGATTGCCAATGGCTCCAATTTCAGGGCTTAATTGTGAGACGGTTTGCCCGTTCAGTGCCTTCTCGATCACTTTGATCCGGTCTTTGACGCCCTGCGGGAAGATCGTCTGTTGAAGAGATAATCTCGGCAGAAGCGCACGAAGCCCGGTAGCATCGTTACGGTTGACGGCGGCTTTCATCGCCCCAACAATCGCGGTCAGGTTTCTGGGTTCCGTCTCTAAAATTTTGGTGTACTGTTCTTGTGCGCTCTTCATTGCCTCCTGACCAGAAGCAAAATCAGCATCTTTCGCAAGTGCGTAGCGTACTCCGACATTGGTGGGATCGAGTTCGAGCGCACGCGCATAATGGAGAGCCGCCTCTGCGGTTTTGCCATTCCGGGCGAGAATTAAGCCATAATAGCCTTCGACTTCGGAATTGTTGGGCGCGAGTGTACGGGCTTTTTCAATGGCTTCCTGTGCCGTCCCCAGACTCGATTGGCGCACAGCGCGGTTAAGTGCCAGATTGACCCAGGCGGCGGGTTCCTCCGGGACGAGCTGCGTTGCTTTTTCCGTAAAATCGGTGGCGATAGCTTTGATGTCATCCAACTTTTCACTGGACTCATAAGCGAGTGCTCCGGTAAAAAAAGTGGACACCATTTTGCTGTAAACGTCAGGCGAAACCGAAAGTGTTCCGCCCTTGCCACCGCCGCCCGTTGCAGGTTTATCAGGTTCCTTTCTGGGACAACCCAGAGTGAACAACAGAGAAGCACCGAGACTGAGCGAAAAAATTGAGCGAAAATGACGCAATCGCATGAAAAGAACTCCATACTGGTAGAATAACAAGATAGAATGAGGTTCGACAGCGGTAGGGGGAAATCCTGCCTGAAGAGAGACAAGTGATGAACAACGGCAGAGTGACGTGTCTAAAATGTGGCGCAAACAATTTCGAGACGGTCTCCGCGTGTTGGAAGTGTGGAGCGGCTCTGGCTTCCACGCTTCCTCAGGACGCTTTTCGTCCCGCTCAAAGCGAGGTCGTCGCCATGCCCTCCGCCCCGCTTCAACGCCCCTCCGTGCTTCCGGTGCAGGAAGGCGATCCACGCGCCGCACAACGCGCCGCAGTCTGGTTGGGATTGTCTCTGCCCTATTTTGGCTATCCTATCGGTTGGGCGTTCATTATGATGGAAAATCACAAGCGTCAGGCGATAGGACGCGCCTGTATTTTGTGGAGTACCATCGGGCTAATCGCTCACTTCGTGCTGATGATCTTTGCAAGTGCCGCCCTTACGCCGATGATGGTCAGACTGCTTTCGGCGGCGATGTCCAGTCAGGGTGGGGGGAGTGGCGGCGGAGGCGGGGGGGGCGTTGGTCTTCCTTAATGAGAGATATTTTCCTGATCTTGGGCAGGGGAAGGCAAACCCTCTTACCCGCAACTCGCGGCGATGATTTTCGAGGAGAAGACCAGGAAGATCGGTGACCACGCGGTCATTGGAAAACCGAAGAACGCGGTAGCCGTGCAGGGTAAGAGCATGAGTGCGGGTAAGGTCGTAGTCGTCGCGCCCCCTGTGAGCAGATCCGTCGAGTTCGATGATGAGGTTTGCAGTGACGGTGAGAAATTCGGCGATATAGGGCGGAACCGGGACTTGTAGCCGGAACTTCAATCCTCCGCATTTCCTGTCTCGCAGTGCCTCCCATAAAATCGTTTCGGCGGGGGTAGGTTCACGTCGAAATTGACGGGCGCGTTTGCGTTTTTGGAGTGTGGGGTGACTGCGAGTTTACCCGTGATGTGGGGCGGAGTGCGCTGTGGTTTGTACCTGTTTTGCCCTCACCACCCAGCCCCCTCTCCCTGCCACCCGCCGAGACGGGCTAGGGAGAGGGGGAGCAAATGCAAGTGGATTCGGTAGATAGGGAGTCACTATTTCCTTAATGCTCTCGG
>JACMPS010000537.1 GCA_014377395.1 Chthonomonadaceae bacterium | reverse complement strand
TACGATATTGGACTTGCCGCTTCCATTGGGACCTAGAATGGCGGTCATTCCGGTATCTATCTCGAATTCCGTTTTGTCGGCGAAGGTCTTAAAGCCTAATAGCTGGAGTTTCTTGAGCTGCATAGAGAAGATTGTACCCAATTTCGGGCAGGGGGCGTTTGATAGGGCGTGTTGGAGGATGTCGAAAACGTGATCACGGTTCTCCCCTCTCTCCTCTCGCTTGTGAGGGTCTCAGAGGAGGGACTAGTAGTAAGTTAGGTTAAATTTTAGCAGATTTATTGAGCGATCCTCACTTTATCTGACGAACGAAATCCTCATAGAGAAAATATTAACCTCTTGCCTAACTGACTAGTAGCCGCATTCTAGGCTGAAAAAAGTGTAGTAGGTAGCAATGTGGGCATTGTACTCCTTAAAGACTATAAATGGCAACATTATAAAAAAATCTTAAAAGTTTGGGATAAAATTTTTATGACTTTACTAAAATGTGTTGAAAAGGTCTTCGCGCAGAGCAAAATCGAACAAGTGGGGTGTCCGGGTTTTAGCCAATCCAGAGGCGGCACGCGGCGCGGAATTTATTCCTGCAGCAAGTATATCTTTAGAAGCGGAGTACAGAGTCAAGAGTAAGGGCAGAGACTTCGTTTATAGAAAAACAAAGTCTCTGCCCGATTTACCTCATTTGAGGAGACTAGTGCGCCCCGGAACCTTTAAGGACGGCGGGAATCGTCTTCACGAGAATCTTAACGTCGTTGCTAAAAGACATGGTTTCGATATAAAGCAGGTCAAGTTCCACCCAACGCTCGAAGGAAACATTGCTTCGCCCACCGATTTGCCAGAGGCACGTCAAGCCGGGTTGGACGGCAAGGCGACCCCGATGATAAACCGTATATTGCGCCACTTCGGAGGGAACGGGAGGGCGGGGACCGACAAGCGACATTTCCCCTTTGATAACGTTGAAAAACTGGGGCAATTCGTCAATGCTGAATTTGCGGATAAAAGCACCCACCGGGGTAATGCGGGGATCACGCTTCATCTTGAAGACAGGGCCTGAGGCTTCGTTGAGGTGCATCAGTTGATTTTTCTGGGCTTCGGCATCAATGCACATCGAGCGAAATTTGTAGCACCAGAAATAGCGCCCTCCGCGTCCGACACGTACCTGCTTGAAGACAATTGGTCCCTTTGAGGTGAGACGAACAGCAAGAGCAGCGGCAATCATAAAGGGGGAGAGAAACAACAAAATGACCAGGCTGATCGTGATGTCACAGAATCGCTTAACGAACGCATGAGGAACGGGTGCCGTTTGGAAAAGAGGATCCTCAAACTGAGAAGAGAAACGACTGTCTGCGGTTTCCGGCGATTCGACACATTCAATCGAAAGGCAGGGACTTACTAGTTGAGCCTCTTCAGAAAGAGGGGACAGAGCCGGGGCGGTCTCGGTCAGTGTCGGATTTGGGCGGCGAATTTTATTCAGATTCAGGTCACGATCTGGTGTCATTCGTAATCGTGTGTTTTCACGTTTTTGAAGCGTTTCCATCTACTTCTAACTCCTCCAATGAGAATTTGCGGACAGCGCCTCATCGGGCGGATCGCCCCGCGTCGTTGCGAGGGGGGCGCGGGGACGGATAGGACTGCGGTTTTCCGTCTAAAACATCGTTATAATTCTACTTCTGCATATTCCGTGCCAGATAGAAGAGGTCAAGCACAAAAATTCTGAAAATAGGTAATTATTTTTGCCTCCGCCTCAGAAAACCCCGAGAACAAGAGAGCGGTCTGTTCTTTTGTTCCCGATTCAAGGCGAAAAATAAAAGCGTATTTTTAGTTTTCTTTTTCAGGAGAGAGTTTTTGTAGCGTGTCGAGCGGGGGACACGGCAAATCCTCTCCCCTTGTGTAAGGGGAGAGGACAGACATCGGGAGTAACGCCTATCGCTTACCGGAGGGGGCAGGGGTTGCGGTTGGCGCGGGGGGCGGAGTAGATTGCGGAACGGGCATCTGGATGTTGGAGTTGCCAGGTTGCGGGTTCTGGCTTTTATTTTTCAGGTCTTCGAGTTTGTACTGAAGCTCTTTGTCAGTCGCCAGTTTCAGTTTTTGCTCCATTTTCGCGGCGTCTTCCGGGGCATTCACGCTTTTGTAGTTGCCGATCAGCCCGGTGTAGGTGGATTTTGCTTCGGTGGCGGACTCGGTATTGTAGATTGGCTTGCGTCCCTGAATCTTTGCGATCTGGTCGAACTGCTCTTTTGCCTTCACCATGTCTTTTTTGTCACGATAAAGTCCCGCGAGTTTCACACGGGTTTGCTGATTTTCAGAGCCTTTCAGGATTGTCTCATAAAGGGAAATCATGCGGTCACGAGTGACGGGGGTTTGCGGCTTACGCTCCAGACTCGTTGCGAGCAGCTGTGCCGCAGTAGTGTCGTTGGGATCGGCTTTTAGCATCGTCTCCAGTCCGGCATCTACCGAGGTTTGCAACTTCGCCACTTCCTCTTTGGGAAGAATGTCTTTTTTCGCTTCCGGCATGAACTGCGCCATCATTTCGGCACGTTCCGCAGTTTTCAGGCGATAATAGTCATAAAAAGTCTGGATTTTCGGGTCTTTGATTTCGATCTTCGCGGCTTTCGTTTTATCCTGAATGACCTGACTGACTTTTTCTTTCGCCTTTTCGTCCTTGAGAGTGGCGATCACCTTTGCCGCATTGAAGGTTTTCGGCAAAGTGTTGCGTCGCTCCAGCACTTTCGCGAAAAGGTAGGCGCTCATGGCTCCCTCCTGATGCACGACGCCCGTAATTTGTCCGTTTGGAGTTTTATGAACTTCCGTATCGAAATCCTTGCCGTAGCCGAGTGCTACGCCTCCGGTCTGAGCCGAAGCCGCGTATTCCGGTCTCCACTCCAACACCCCGCCCTTGAGAGCCGTCGCAGTGTCCGTTGAGTTCATTTTTGCCATTGAAGTCAGGTCGGCACCTGCCTTTGCCTGCGCTTGCAGTTCGATGGCTTTTGCTTTTGCGGCGGCGTCTTCCAGAGGTTGCGCCCCCTTGCCCGGTCGAGACGGGAACATCGGGGACTTGACACCGATCATCACCACCTGTAACTTCGCTTCGGCACTCTGATTTTTGGCGTCGGCTTCGGTGACATTGATTTCCGATTTGTAAGAGTTGACAAGAGCGGGTCCCAGGAGTGACTTCGAGACTTCCTGCCGAAACTCACCGGAGGTTCGCCCGATCCCTTGCAAAAACTCACTCCATTTCGCGTCATCTTTTGCGTCGTCTTTGCCCAGGCGTTCCGTGCGGAAATCCTGCACGGCTTTGTCCACTTCGGCGTCGTCCGCCCCAACCTTGCGGGAAGCGGCTTCCTGCTCGATCACGATGCGCTGTGCCAACGATTGAAGGGCAGCTCCCTGTGCTACTGCCGCTTGCTCTCCCACCTGTGTGCGGTCTTGAAAAGCGAGAGCCACGTATTGTTGACGTGTTACGGGGACGCCGTTGATCGTGGCAACCACCGCGTTTCGGTCAACATTTGCTTCGGCGGCACTGTTGGCGCGGTTGGCGTATTGCGATACCCCGAACCCGACAACGAGTGGCGCACCAAAAAGCAGTGCCAGCCCCCACCCCAATTTGGAGCCGTGTCGAGTGAAAAGAGTACGCCAGGTTTCAATGGATAATAGGTCGGGCATGAGTCATCCTTACAATTCGGTTCAATGCAAGTTCAATGCAGTCTTGTCGCACAAGAGATTAGGAAAGTATTAAGTGTTGAGAAAGAGATTATATCTGCTATTGTTATGTCCGCAGGAAATTGATCTGTAGGAAAGCGGGTTTCACTTTCTCCCTCACAATGCACTTGTCTTGCTCTTTAGCAAAAGTTTAGAAACCTTGCTTTGCATTGAGTCCACGGAGGTGGACTTTGCGCTTTTGTTGCCGGGGAATTCATTCCCCGGACTCCGTTGCAGTGATCGCAACCCCCTCCTAACCTCCCCATTGCATAAGGGGGAGAGACAGGATCGGTTTATCATCACACCATTTTCGTCAATACCTCGAGGCAAAGGCGAGAGCCGTCTTCAGGCGTTCCCTTTCCCCTTTCGCCGGAGCCAACGGTGGGAACGAAATGAGTTTCGAGGGAAAGCCATCCCGCGTAGTTTGCCTTACGCAGTGCCGCGAATTGTCCCACATAATCTATTTCACCTTCGCCAATCACGCAGAATTTCGGTTGCCTTCCGTGATGCTCGGTTTCCACCATTTTCGCGTCCTTCAGATGAAGGTGTGTCACAAATTCCTTAACGGCATCATAGCCGTCGGGAAAAGGGTTTTCTCCTGCATGAAACGCATTGCCCGGATCCCAGACAACGCGAAATGCCGGAGAGTCGATCTTTTGGGCGAGTCGTCCCGCCTCCACTCCTGTACCGATAAAGCAGGCGTGTTCGTTCTCAAGAAGGAGCGTGAAGCCTTCGCGCTCCGCAAGAGCGACAGGCTCGGCAAATGCCTCGACGATTTGCTTCTCGATTTCCGGGGTCAGTGCCTCCCGCTTCCAGAAGGTGAAAACACGAAGGTTGCGTGTCCCGAACTTCTCCGCAAGGCGCATACATCGGCGTAAGATTTCCATTTGTCCACTGAGGTCAGTAGGCTTCGCAAGATGAAGTGGACCTGCCTCCGTTGCGCTCTCGCTTTTCAGGTCGCACTTATAAAAGGGGGTTGCAAGCCCCACGACTTCCATACCACGACTTTTGAGGGCGGAAATCGCCCGGTTGGTTTGCTCTTCGCTCAGGTCGGCGATATTCGTTCCCCACAGGCCCCGCAGTTCAGCACCACGCACTCCGTATTCCGCCATTACGTCGAGGGCGTGTTCTAAATCTTGTGAAATTTCGTCAGTAATCACGGCAAGTTGCAACGTTGAGACCTCTTTTCCGTACAATGAACCGTAACAGTTTACAAAATAAAGCGCCTGTCTGTCAAATAAATCTCAAGAGAAGTCAAATAAGAGTCGAATTATCGGGCTTTGGAAGACCGCCGTGAGACGTTCCTCTTGACAGAATCTCTCCGTGTGCCTATAATGAATTATGGCTAATCGCGTATCACGCGCTGTTCCGGCATCCAAAGCAAAATCAAGACGAGCAAATGCGCGTCGTGTTTCGCAACCGGTCAGCCTCAAAAAACGGATCAAGACGTTCTTTGCTCTTGCAACAATTGTGGCTCTGGCACCCATTGCCGTGGCTTTAATCTGGGGCGTCCTTGTGTTCTGGAAGTTCACCCGCGAGCTTCCGTCCCTTGAAAACGCCGTTGTCGAAACACGCTCCCCCGTTCCCACGAAAATCCTCTCTTATGACGGCGTGACGCTTGCCACGCTCCGTGTCGAAAATCGTCAGCCCATTCGCCTGAAAGAAATTCCCAAAATCATGCAGGATGCGACGATTGCGATTGAGGATCATCGCTTTCGGGAACACGCAGGGTTGGATGTACAGGGCATGGCACGAGCGGTTTACGCCAATCTGCGTGGCGGAAGAGCGACACAGGGTGCTTCCACGCTGACGCAACAACTGGTACGTAATCTCAAGGAATTTGGTGTTTCGCGTGCGAGAACGCTGGGGCGTAAAGTGCGCGAAGCCATGGTTTCTATGCGCCTTGAACAGATTTACAGCAAAGACGAAATCCTCGAACTCTACCTCAACAACATCTACTATGGCAACGGGGCAAACGGAATTCAGGCGGCGGCGAAAACCTACTTCGGTCGTCCCGTTTCGCAATTGACCATTCCTGAGTGCGCGTTGCTGGCGGGGATTCCGCAACGTCCTAACTATTTTTCTCCCTATGAGCGCAAAAAAGCAGTCTTAAAGCGCCGAGACGAAGTGCTCTCGAAAATGCGTGAGTACGATCTGATTTCTCAGGTGGATTACGAAAAAGCCCTCGAATCAAAGCCGAAAATCGTGAAGCGCGAAGAGTTCAAGCAGGGTGACTTTAAGGCTCCCTACTTTGTTTCTTATATTATGAATGATTTGAATCGGCGTTACGGTTCCGATTTTGTACGCTCCGGGTTGACGATCCGCACAACACTCAGTTGGAAAATGCAACGCATGGCAGAGGAAGCCTTTCGGAATGGGTTGCAACACGCCGGGGAGGTCGGTGCAAACGCCAATCAGGGGGCTTTGGTTTCCCTTGATAACAAAACCGGGTATATTCGCGCCTTGATCGGCGGACGTAGTTTTGTGGACAGCCAGTACAACAATGCCACGCAGGGACTTCATCAGCCCGGTTCCACCTTTAAGGCATTCGATTATGCGGCGGCGTTCGATACCGGAAAAGCCAGTCTTGGCACTTCTTTCGAAGACAAACCAATTAAGTATCCCAACAGCAAAAACAAATTCGTCAGAAATTTCAGCGGAAACTACACTCACGCCGAGATTTCTTGCCTTGACGCGATTCGCCATTCAACGAATACGGTTGCCGTGCAAGTCGCTCAGAGAGCCGGAATTTCCACCGTCATCAGGTACGCGGAAAGTATGGGCATCCGTTCGCACTTACGCGCTGTTCTCCCTACCGCCCTCGGTGCTTCGGAAGTTCACCCGCTCGATCTTGCCTCCGCCTATTCGGTTTTCCCAATGAACGGAAACCGTTATCTGCCCCTCGCGATTGTAAGTGTTACTGATGCGGACGGCAATCTTGTTGAAGAGCATTTCCCCAAATTGCGGGAAGGTCTCTTGAAACAGGAGACAACAAACCAGATGAACACCGCTCTTGAAGCGGTTGTCGTCTCCGGGACGGGAACAAAGGCGAGAGGGAACGAGGGTAACGGAATTGTCGAGGGCGCACACGGCAAAACCGGAACGACTTCCGATGCAAAAGATGCGTGGTTTGCAGGCTATACGCCCGAACTGACCACCGTGATCTGGGTGGCGAAAGTTAGCCGTACCAAAAACAAGGCATCCGGCTTTATTCAGGAAATCACTCACCCGATGAACAGTGCCACCGGGGGCGCACTGTGCGCTCCGATCTGGCATGACTATATGATTAAGGCACTCCCGGAACAGCGTCTTTTCCACCTTCCTACTGATGTGCCAACGGAGAAATTAACGGAAGAGAGTGAGAAAAAAGCGGTTGAAGAGGAAAAAAAGCCTCGACGACACCGACGCAATAGGGACGGAGAAGCACCTGCCCCCGTCGAAACTCCCAATTCCGACACGGTTCCAGGTGACGAAAACCCGCCTTTGGAGACGGGAACGGATACAGGAACGGAGCCAACTCAAAATCCCGATTCTAATGATCCGGGAACGACACCCGGCGTCCCGAAAACCGACCCGAAGCCGAGACCGAAACAGGATTCTCCTCCGCCTGAAACAACGGCTCCGCCGGAAGAAAACCCGACAAGCGGTAATGATGAACCTCCCCAGCGACGAGAAACGAGACGCACAACTCCTGAACCGACCTTACGTACGTCTGTGATGGACACACCAAAACGCTCCGTTTCCGAGGCAACCGTAACAGTGACGGTTTGCTCCGATACCGGAAAAATTGCGAACGAATACTGCCCTGAGACGCACACGCGGGAGGTCTCCGTCAGGGAAAGACGGCGGCTGGGACGTTGCCGAAAGCACAAAGCGGAATAACATAAACGCTGATTTTTTAGGAGTAACCTCGAAGAAATCAGCGTTTCTTTGAGTTTTAAAGGTATACCTTTTGTTGAAAAGCAAAAGCAGTTGATGAGGAAATAGGATGAGCATGAGCGTGGAAAGCGAACAACAAGCGGAAATCGAAAAGGGGGAAGTTGCACCGATCTCCGACCCTCTCAGTCAGAGACGGCAACGAGCGGTAAAACGGCAGGACTATGTTTTGTCGGTGCTAGTTCCGGTTTACAACGAACATGCTACCCTGCTCGAACTGCTCGCCCGTGTGCGCGAAGTCGAAATCAACAAAGAAATCATCCTTGTGGACGACGGCTCAAACGATGGAACCCGCGACCTGATGCGAAACGAAATCGAGGGCAAGTTCCCCGATGTCAAAGTCTTTTATCATCCGCAAAACCGGGGCAAGGGGGCGGCGATTCGTACCGCCATTGCCGAAGCGACCGGAGACTACGTGATCATTCAGGACGCCGATCTCGAATATGATCCTCGCGAGTACTTCACCCTCCTTGAACCCCTCCTCGACGGACGGGCGGATGTGGTGTTCGGGTCTCGCTTTCTGGGGGGCGGGGCGCACCGGGTTCACTTTTTCTGGCATCGGTGGGGAAACGGGGTGCTGACGACGCTCTCGAATATGTTGACCAATCTGAACCTGACGGATATGGAAGTGTGCTACAAAATCTTCAAGCGTGAGGTGTTGCAGAGTTTGGACTTGAAGTGCAACAAGTTCGATTTCGAGCCGGAAGTGACGGCGAAAGTGGCGAAAAAGCATTGCAAGATTTACGAGGTTCCGATTTCCTACAGCGGGCGCGATTACGACGAAGGCAAAAAGATCGGGTGGCGCGACGGGGTGCAAGCGATCTGGACGATCATCAAATATCGCTTTGTAGATTAGGTAATCTCAGTAACTCACTTTACGCAAAGAAAAATTAACCACCCCTATGCTAGAGGCACAGAGAAAGATGGAGAAGAAATTCTCTCACGCAAATACGCAAAACAAAAGAGCGAAAAGGATAACGCAAAATGATTCTGGTGACAGGGGGAGCGGGCTATATTGGAAGCCACTATGTGGATTATGCTCACAAAAAAGGCTCTGAAATTGTGGTGCTCGACAACCTAGTTTATGGTCATGCCGAAGCCGTTAAAGACTCCGCAACGCTGATTCGGGGAGATATGGGCGATCCCAAACTCCTTGATGAACTTTTTACGCAGTACAAAATTGAGGCGGTGATCCACTTTGCGGCTTATGCGTATGTCGGTGAGTCGGTGAAAGACCCGGCAAAGTATTACAAAAACAATACGGTTTGTACCCTTGCCGTTCTGGATGCGATGCTTCGGCACAACGTCAACAATTTTATTTTCTCTTCCTCCTGCGCTACCTACGGCAACCCGCACTATATCCCAATGGACGAGGCGCACCCTCAAGACCCAATCAATCCTTACGGCGAAACCAAATTTTTTGTTGAGAAAATCTTAAAAGCCTACAGTCGCGCTTATGGGTTGAAGTACACGGCACTCCGCTATTTCAACGCGGTGGGGGCGGCTCCCGACGGACATATCGGCGAGTCTCATGATCCCGAAACTCACCTGCTTCCCCTCATTTTGCAAACGGCACTTGGCAAGCGTGATTCGATCTCCGTTTTCGGCACCGACTATGATACGCCTGATGGCACCTGCATCCGCGACTATATTCACATCCTCGATATTGCACAGGCACACGATCTCGCAATGCAACGCTTACAATCCGGCGGCGAAAGTGCGTTTTACAATCTCGGAACGGAAAAGGGAACCTCGGTTCGGGAGGCAATTGTCGCTTGCGAAAAGGTTTCGGGCAAGCCGATCAAAGTCAAAGAGGAACCCCGGCGTGAGGGAGACCCGCCGCGCCTTGTCGCTTCCGCCGCAAAAGCAAAATCGGAACTCGGTTGGAAGCCCGCCTACGATGACTTCGAGGAAATCATTCGTACCGCCTGGGAATGGGAGACGCATCGCCGCTACTGAGATTTGTTAGTTGCTCTTTGATTGCCGGAGATAAAGTGATGAAATGCTGGTGTTCCTTGATGAAAGTTACGAAGAAGAAGGAAACGGTAAGTTTCGCTACGCCTATGCAGGTTTTGGAATTGATGAGAGACAGTACCGTGGTTTAACGGCGGCTGTTTATCAGGCGAAACTACTTTATTTCCAGCAAGATCAAGGATTTTCTGATGAAGAGAGGCGTGAAGCCCGCAAAACCAAAATCCTTACGGGCGATCTACCTGAACGGGCTGAAATGAAAGCAACGAAATTGCTGACAGCGAAACAGGCAGAACACTATGCACAACATGGTAATGCGCCGGGGATAGAGCTTTCGTTAAAGTTGCTGGATGCTCTTGCAGAAGCACAAGTGACCGTTTTCGGAGTGCTTGTGACGCCGGAAAAGGTACAAGCAATTCAGAATTCTTCTCTTCATCTCCCCTTACATTTTGTTCGTTGATTCGAGCGAATTGAAAATTGGATGCAAGAGCAACATCCCGACAAAATGGCAATTATCGTTCCCGACACGATCCACGAAGGAATCAACCTGCAATCTCTCCGAAAAAATAGGTGACTTTCTTTTTTGTACTCGCGAAGGGCAAAAAGTGCGTCATTTAGTAGTCAGTTTGCCTAAAGATTGAGGTATCCTTCAGGCATGACAAAACACACTATTCTGCAGTTACCCCCTGACGAGC
>JACMPS010000536.1 GCA_014377395.1 Chthonomonadaceae bacterium | reverse complement strand
CAATCACAAACGGGCGTAGAGAGCGACGCCCCTACATAGTTCACAGGACTTCCACCTGCGTGGACTCAGAGAAGGGATTCGTGTACCAATCCTTTTTCTTCCTTTTACGCAAGGGGAAGGTTAGGAGGGGGTTGGAATTAACCACTTCCTCCAAAGAATCTAACCCCACTCCGACCAGTTCCAATTACAAACTCTTGCTCAACGGTTCGCAAGATTTCCCTTGCATAAAGGGGAGGGAGTCAATTCAGTTTCGCTTTTGCATGAGTTTGCGTAAATGGAGGGGGAGTAGATGCCCGTTCCTTGCCGGCTTCTTTGCCCTTGCTGACCTAAAAATCTGACTGCATTGCGTCCACGCAAGTTGTCTTCGCGCTTCTGTAGCCGGGGAATTCATTCCCCGGACTCCCTTCACGCAACCTCACAAGAATTTCCAAAATGGAGGGTATTTAGTCTAAGTGATACTCAAAGCACGAAGACGGGCGACATTCACGCGGTGCATCTCTTCCGAGTCGGGAGTTTCAACGATCACCGGAACGTGTGCCAGGAGTGGATCGTTCAACAGCAATCGAAACCCTTCTTCCCCGATTTCGCCTTCCCCGATATGCTCGTGGCGATCTTTGCGGGAGGCAAAGGGCATCTTCGCATCGTTCGCGTGGATCAGCTTCAGGCGGTCTCTTCCAATCAGCTCTTCAAATTTGTCCCACGTTTCCTGATAGGTTTCCGGAGTGCGAAAGTCGTACCCGGCGACAAAAATATGGCACGTATCGAGACAAACACCGAGCCGAGGATTTGCACCTACGCCGTCCAGCACACGCCCTAATTCCTCGAAGGTCGCACCCAACCCTGTTCCCTGTCCGGCGGTTGTTTCAAGTGCCACTCCCACTTTATAACCGAGCGCATCCGTGTCGGCTAAAATCAGGCTGATGCTTTCGATCAGGCGATCAATGGCGGCGTCGGTTCCTGTACCGAGGTGCGCCCCCATGTGCGTGACCACCCACGAAAGACCGAGTTGCTCCGCACGATCCAGTTCCGCACGAAAGGCTTTGCGGGATTTCGTCATGCCCTCTTCGTTGGGAGAAGCGAGATTGATCAGGTAAGAATCATGTGACACCAGAAACGGGATTTGTAACGTCTTCTGTGCCTCTAAAAACGGCTCGATAACTTCGGGCTTGAAGGAGTGATAAGACCACTGCTTCGGAGTGTTCGTGAAGAGTTGCACGGCGGTACACCCGATCTCCACGCCGGAAGTAAGAGTGCTTTTCACTCCGTCTGTACAGGGCATATGCGCTCCAAGCGGGCGTGTAGAAACAGTTTTCGCTATAGGAGAGGGAGAAGAAGTGGGTGTTGTATTTGCAAGGTTCGTTGTGTTCAAGAGGGTCATTCGCCTTCGTCCGTGCTTTCCATAATTCCGCTCCATTGTGAGAGATCAACGGGCTTATGTCGTTCGAAGCCCGCCGGTGCTCCTCCGGCGGGCGAGAGACCGTCTCCCGCGAAGACACTACCCCGGTTCAGCGTGTCGAGCGGGTTGCCCTTGTAAACGGTGACGGTTCCGCCCGTTGAAGCGGCACTGATGTGGTAGCATTGCGAGGTGAGGGGATACGCCTGTTTGATGATATTTTTGTTGGACGAAAGAACGGTGGCAATCAGTCCCGGTTCGTCGGAGCGAACGGCGATCAACCGCCCTCGATTGGGAACCGCTACGATGTAATCTCTCTGAAGACGCATGGACAGGTGATCTCGAAACCGATCCGCCAGAAGCCATGATGCCGTAAGAAAGTCCTGCTCGAAGACAAGCCCGACAGTGCTTGCACCATTGCCGCGTCGGTCTCCACCTGTGGTCATGTCGTTGACGCAAATGGGGTAGGCGAGCATTCCCATATTGAGCATGGCTTTTTTGGTGACTTCATCAAACCCGATGCCCCATTTTTCCAGTTGGTTACGGGTGACTGCGGTCAGGGTTCCGCTGACTTCGCGCATGACAATGGCGTGTAAATCTCCCGCAAAGGGTTCGGAGGGAAGATCATCAGGTTCCTCGAGTTTCGCCAATCCGCGCCTTGCCGACTCGACAAAGCCAATCGTCTTCAACATCGGGCGCAGGGTCGTTTGCGCTTCTCCCCAGGTGTGATCGGGAATGTCTACAATCAGAGTGTCGAGCCAGTTCTGAATCAGGGCGTCTCTTGCACCGGGTTCGCGACTATACTGATTGTAAAGGTTCTGGAGGTTGCAGGTCATCACAGGCTTGCCATCCATACGAAGGTGAAACCCTTTTTCGGTGGGTTCCATACGAGCGGTGGGTTCCGCCTTTCGGACGGCACCTCGAACGACCTCCCGAAATTCGGGGAAGGAAACGACTTTGCCCTTGCCAAACATTCCAAAAAGGTTCATGGTGAATACTCAGAGTGATAAGATTGAGCGAGATCGGAGAGGTTGCTTTCGTTTTGCTTCTAACCGGGAACAGTTTACCCCGAAGTTTGGGTTTCGGTGCGGTCTAAGAAAATCCGGTCTATTTTCTAGCGGGAGAACGGAGGCTAAGAGATGAGTCCGGAAAATTTATTCCCCGGCTAAAGAAGAGCGAAGTCCACCTGCGTGGACTGAGAGGGGACATTGAAAAAGTACGGCGGAATAAATGTCCTTCTGGCGGCTACGCCGATAGTCCTGCGGACATTACTGGAGCGTAATCTCGCCTGATCCTGATTTGAGTGACAGACTTTGCAACACTTTCCAAAAAAGAAAATTGCATTGATTCCACGCAGGTGGAAGTCCTGCGAACCGTTGAGCAGGAGTTTGTGATTGGGGCGCTTTTGGAGCCGGGGAATTTATTCCCCGGAGTCCCTGACCTCTGCTTGACCCCGCAACCTCTTCGGAAGTACAATGCCCCTAAAAGGGAAAGAAAACAAAGACACATTTTTTCCTGAAAGGTAAATGAAATGGAGATACGACAAGCATTGAAAGAGCAGTACCACGCGGGGCTGGCAATGCTAGCGGAGTGCGTGGAGAAGTGCCCGGAGGAGGGGTGGCTTGAGGGCGAACACCCGCGCCCGTTCTGGCGTATCGCCTTTCACGCCGCTTTCTATACGCACCTGTATCTGGGGCAGAACGAGGAGGCTTTCAGTCCTTGGCCTTCACGGAAAGAGGGCATCCACCCCGGACTCTGGCATCCGCCATTTGAGGTAGAACCTTATGAGTTGCCCGAAAGAGCCGAAACCTATCAAATGGGTGAGATGCTCAGTTACATCCGTTTCGTTGACGCGCTGATTGACCCCGCCGTTGATCAACTCGATCTCGACTCCGAGGAGACGGGCTTTTCGTGGTACAAAGGCATGAGCAAACTCTCTCACCAACTCTTGAATCTGCGCCATTTACAAGGTCACGTGGGGCAACTGTCCGAATTGTTGATGGCAAAGGGAAGTGATCTCGCTTGGGTCAGCAAGTCTGGTGGATTAGGGCAGGGAGGGGGGTAAGGAGTTGGCAGAAAAGCCTTTGCTTGACCTCGCAACCTCTTCCGATGTACAATGCCCCTAAGTAAGAGGAGAGCAAAACAATGGCAGATTCAGGAAGACCGTTCGACCTGCTCATTCGGGGCGGAACCGTTTTCGATGGGACAGGGGCGGAAGGTGTCTGTGCCGACATCGGAATTGTCGAGGAGCGAATCGTCGAGATCGGTGATTTGTCGCATCATGCCGACTCCGCTTCCGTGATCCTGAATGCAAACGGAAAATCCGTCGTTCCCGGCTTTATTGACATTCACACTCACTCCGATATTTCGATTACTTATGATGCAGGGCAGGCGAGTTATCTCACACAGGGCGTCACCACGCAGGTGGTGGGAAACTGTGGACTCTCGATGGGGCTTGTGGCGAACACCGACGTTTTCGAGTTTGAGCAGAAGTGGCTCCTCAACTACGGCGCGAAAATTCGTTGGAACACGTTCGATGAGTTTCTGCGTGTGGTTGAAGATGAAGGAACCGCCACGAATTTCTACACGCTTGCGGGACACGGTTCGTTGCGGAAGCGCGTAATGGAGATGAATGATCGTCCTCCGACCTCCGATGAACTGAGTGCGATGTGTCATGAACTCGAAACCGCCCTCGAAGCGGGAGCGTGGGGTTTTTCGACAGGACTGGAGTATCCTCCTTCTTCCTTTGCAAATGAGGATGAACTCGCGGAAATCTCGAAAGTTCTCAAAGATTACGGGGGATTTTACGCGACTCATTTGCGAAACGAAGGCGATACCCTGATCGAATCGGTACAGGAAGCCCTGAACATCGT
>JACMPS010000005.1 GCA_014377395.1 Chthonomonadaceae bacterium | reverse complement strand
CACAGCGAGGCAACGGAGTGCCTGAGTACGCAATCCGTTGTGAGACGATTTTGTGAGACGACGGACTGCGGAAATAGATTCGAGGTCGTGCACTCGTTCGACAAGGTTGAGAACCGCAAGGAGAAGTTCGGGAGGAGACAGTGTCAAATAGGCGGTTTCCCAGCGGAATAAAAGCCGCAACTGTGATTTACAGGACGCACTGTAGCGAAACCAATCTTCGCGGCTCACTTTTGGGAGGATCGAAAGAATGGCTGTCTCGATTTCTTTTCTGCCGGGGCCCTGCCCGATACGATGCCGCACATCCATCAAAGCCGAAAGCGAATGCGGGTGCGCTTCCCTCGTCACTTCCGCGAGAATTACTTCGAATCGTTTTTCCGCCTCATGCCGCGACCGTGAGCAGATTGAACTGATTTTTGCGGGAACCGCCCCGATCCCCAGAAAAACAAGCGTGGTGATGACCCCTATCGGAACAGATTCATTTGCGCGTAGCATCAGCATGACGAGGGTTGCCACAAGCGAAAGTAAAGCAACGACCAGAAAAGGAAGGCTCACGATAAGCCACAGCGTCTCTGGAAGAGATTGAAGCGATTCACGACACGTTTCCACAAGACGTGCGCCTTCGTCTTCGACAAGGCTGTTTTCTCCTTTAACGGTCATAGCGTTGTAGCTCATACGGCGTTTTTTCTGTAGAAAGCGGTTTCTCTGGAGTTTCGATCTGTGAGGGCATTTCGGCAAAAGAGGGGACGATTCCTGCCAAGAAAAGTGTCAAGTGTTGGGGAGAGTGTTAAGGATTAAGTGTTGAGAATGAGACAGTGAAGGTGCAAAGGAGGTCCGGGGAATAAATTCTCCGGCAACAAAAGCACCCCAATCACAAACTCCTGCTCAACGGTCTGCAGGTACATCCAATCACAAACTCCTGCTCAACGGTTTGCAGGACTTCCACCTGCGTGGACTCAAGGCAAAAGCAGTAGCAACCCTGTTTTCTCTCTCGGTTGCATCTTTGCCGGGCGGGGTGTCCGAGTTTTGTCCATATGGGGCGGTACGGGGCGCGAAATTCATTCCTGCGACAAATATGCTACGCCAAATGCACCAACTCTACTTTTTCGACGCATTCTAAACCCCCTCCTAATTTCCCCCTTTCATAAGGGGGAGGAACAAGAGTGATGCACTTATTCTTCCTGAGCGTAAGGAGGGTAGGGAAAATCTTTATCTCAACACTCAATACTTAACTATGACACTTCTTCTCCTGACTTCCTCACCGCAAACCATGCCAGTGCTATCGAGGAGGCGATATGGTTCTCGAAGCGCGAGTCGTCGTCGGTTTGCGCCCAGGCGAGTTGGGTTCCGTAATAGAGGTTTCGGGTGAAGGAGGCGAGTGCCTCCGGCGCAAAATCAGCGCGGAACTCTCCTGTGCGTTGTCCTTCTTTCATGTAAGCGGTGATCGTTTGCACGAGTTGGGCTTTGGCACTGAGGGACGCGGCTCGCACCGTGTCGTTGGCGGCGGAGAGGGCAAGCAGGGTGCGAATCAAGCGGTGACTGCGCCCGTCACGGGAGGCGGCAAGATAGGTCGTTCCTACAAACCGTTTCCAGATCGGACCCGGGTGAATGCCATGCCCGTAGGCTTCCGGGGAGATGCGGTCTTGCAGTTCGGGTTCCGGGTCTTCGAGAGCATGAACCAGCAAATCACGAGTTTCTTCGAAGTAGGCGGCAATCACGGCTTCCTTTGAGGCGAAATGTCGAAAAAAAGTTCCTTTGCCCACATCGGCGGCTTCCGTAATTTCTTCAACCGTTACCGAGTCGAATTCACGTAAGGAAAGTAACTCAATCGCGGAACGGTAAATGCGGTTGTACATTTCTTGCCGTTTTCGATCTCTCCGGGTCACAGGAAGATCGGGATCATACGGCACAGAAGCCTCATACACTACGGTTTCCAAAGATTACCTCCGGTATAAACTGACTTTGGGTCAAGGTTGACCACACTCAGTCTACCTCTCAAATGAAAAGCGTGTCAACGCGAAACTTGACACGCTTCCTAATGAAGAGTAGAATACGGTGGCTAATTTTCGCTATCGGCGGGCGCGGGGAAAGTATTTTTGTGCGACGAAAGCACACCCTTCCCCTATTTCAACACCGCCGGGAGGACTCGCTTTGACTTCACCTCAGAATCGATTTTTTCTTGTCCTGATCGTTGTGATCACGCTGTTTGCCGCTATTGTCGCGGGGAGCAACCGTGTACCGATTTTGGGCGACACCCGAACCCGCTACGGGTTGGACATCCAGGGTGGCGTTCGCGTCACGCTCCGCGCCAAAACGGAGGAGTACGAGGCACGCGAAAAGCAGAAATGGAATGCCGACAAACTGGAGTCGGTTCGTAAGATTCTGGAAAACCGCGTGAATGCAACGGGGGTTGCCGAGCCGGTCATCATTATGAAGCCGGCGGCAAATCAGATCATTATTGAACTTCCCGGCTTGAAAAACAAAGAAGAGGCGATCAAGCAGATTCAATCTACGGCAAGCCTTCAGTTTTATCTTCTGCCGCAGCTCACGACGGGCGAATGGAGAATTCAGGACACCGATAATCCCGTCACAAAAGCTAAAGACGAGATCATCTACGATTCGAAAACAAATCAGCCTATTCCCTTGCAAGTCCTGGAGACGGCAATCTTTTCGGGTGATCCCATTGTGAGCGGCAAAGACCTCAAGCCCAACTCCCGCGCTGTTCCCGGTGCTGGAAATGGAAAGCCACAAATCGAATTTGAGTTTAGTGAGGAGGGCGGACGGGCTTTCGAGGAAGTCACTCGCGCCAATATCGGTAAAAACCTCGCCATTTTCCTCGACAAAAAATTGCTGACGGCTCCCCGAATCAATGATGTTATCCGTGGAAAGGGCGTGATTGACGGGAACTTCACCCTTAAAACCGCCAAAGAACTTTCCGACCAACTCAATGCGGGTGCGCTTCCCGTGGGGCTGGAAATCGTAGAGCAACGCAACCTCGAAGCCACACTTGGACAGGAAGCCGTCGCAACAACGACTCGCGCCGGATTGCTCGGCTTGGGTGCGGTCTTGATCTTTATGCTGGTGGTTTATCGCTTGCCCGGTCTTATTGCAGACGTGGCATTGCTCCTCTATACGCTCTTTTCTTTTGCGGTCTTTAAGGGCGGATTACAGATTTTAGGCATCGAGCCGATCACGCTGACTCTGCCCGGTATTGCAGGCTTCATTCTTTCGATTGGAATGGCGGTTGATGCGAACATCCTGATCTTTGAGCGAATCAAGGAAGAACTTCGTTCCGGCAAAACGCTCCGTGCCTCGATTGACTCCGGCTTTAAGCGAGCCTTCACCGCGATTCTCGACTCCAACGTTTGTACGATGATCACCTGTATGGTGCTTTACAACTTTGGAACGGGTCCCATTCGCGGGTTTGCCCTGACGCTCGGTCTCGGCGTTTTGATCTCGATGTTTACCGCAATCACCGTTACACGCACTCTGCTCTTCTCCCTTGTCACGATTCCGGGAGCGCAAAACGCCGCCCTCTACGGTGTGCAGGGCGATCATAAGCCACGAGCGCACAACTTTATGCGGAACCCCCGTCTCTGGTTGATCATTTCGACGGCGATCATCATTCCGGGTCTGGTCTTCTGGGCGGCAGGTGGATTGAAGAGGGGCATTGAGTTTCAGGGCGGAACCGAACTCGTGTTGCCGTTTCAGGAGCGACATTCCTCCGATCAGATCATCAACGCACTCGCACAAATCAAGCCGGAATACAAAGACAGCCGCGTGGTGGTTGCCAATGAAGTCTCTGCGAAGTACGCCTATGTGACGATGCGTAAACTCTCCGATGAAGAGCGCGTGACGGTGGGGGAGGCAGTTCAGAAAAGCGTGGGCTCCTTCTCGCCCGGTCAGAAGGTTTCGTTCTCCAACGTCTCCGGTTTAATCAGCAAGGAACTCACGCAAAACGCCGTTTCTGCGGTTCTCGTTGCCTCTCTGCTGATCATGGCTTACCTTGCGTTCCGCTTTGCAACGGCAGGCGATTATCGAGAAGGATTGAAATATGGTGTCTGTGCCGTTGTTGCACTTTTGCACGATGTGCTTGTCGTCTTTGGCTCATTCGCCATTCTGGGCAAGTTGTTCGACTGGCAGATAGATAGCCTTTTCGTCACGGCAATGTTGACCGTCGTTGGCTTTTCGGTTCACGACACGATTGTTGTTTTCGACCGAATCCGTGAAAATTTGCAACGCCGACAACGCGGCGAGTCGTTCACCGCTCTTGCCGACAAGAGCATTGACCAAACTCTAACTCGTTCGATCTACACGTCGCTGACAGTTGTGTTTACTTTGCTGATGCTGTTCCTCTTTGGAGGAAGTGCCGTGCATCAGTTCACGGGAGCCTTGCTGATCGGAATTATCAGTGGAACGTATTCCTCGATCTTCAATGCGACCGTGCTTCTTGTCCTCTTTAAAAAGGGCGATACAGGCGACCGAGTCGCGGGTGACGGACCTCGCAGTGGCTTGAAAGCCCGTGACACTTCCGGCGAACGTCCGCTTGTGACGCCGCGAATCAACCCGACCCCGGCACCGGCAGGGGCAACGAGTAACGGCACGATCTCCTCGATCCCGGACATGAATGAGGACGGAACACCGCGCACTCCCCGCAAGCAACCGCAACGCCGCCGCCGAATGTAAAATGTGGAGATGAGACTGCATTCAATTCACGGAGGTGGACTTCGCTCCTCTTTAGCCGGGGAATTCATTCCCCGGATTCTCGTCCTAGAGGGATTCCAGAGGTTATCTTGCCGGCTCACGGCTCCAAAAGCGCAAAGTCCACCTTCGTAGACTCTAACCCCCTCCTAACCTCCCCCTTGCATGGGGAAGGAATAAAAACGAGGCAAGGTGTGACCGATTTCACAGTGACACTCTTTGCAGAGAAGCCGTAAAAGAGATAACAATCGCGGGTCGTCAAGGCGCAAAGAGGGGTTTGGAAAGAAAGATATGATGGATCAAGAAGCAAATCTGTGGTATTCGCGCACAATGGGAGTTTTGAGAGCGTTGGGGCGCGTGGGGCTACGTCTCGGCGTTTTCGCACTCCTTTTCTTTTTCACCTATCACCTGCGGGCAGTCATTATTACCCTGATGATTGGGGCGGTACTGGCTTATGTCTTCTCTCCTTTTGTTGGCTGGCTACTCGAAAAAGAGATTTTCACCCGAATTCACCACTTTGCGATCCGTACTCCGAACTCCGATAAACGTAACCATATTTTACGTGGAATTGCCACCGGATATGCCCTCATTTTAGCCGTTATCCTTATGGGACTTAGCGGCGTTCTCATCGCGAAACCAATCCAGCATCAAGTCACCGACATCTACAAAAATCGCGAGGTTTTGGTGACTCAGTATCGCGAAAAGGCTCCCCAGTGGCTTCAAGATGTTGTGGACAACAAACTTCAAGATGATGAGTTTATGGCAAACTCACAAAAGACGGCAATGGCGTTTGCGATGCGAGGTCTTGTCTCACTGAAAAACGTCGTTGAGATCGTACTGTTGCCTGTGCTGGCGTTCTACTTTATTCTGGACGGTCACGAACTCAAACGTGAGTTTATCGCTCTGGTTCCCAAGCGTCATTTTCGTGAAACCGTGCGGATGTTGCGCGAGTTCAACTCAATCATGCGCGAATATATCCTCGGGCAATTCTTTCTCTGTCTTCTCGCTTTTGTTGTGATCTGGATTTTTCTGCTGATCATTGGCGTCCAGAATGCGTTTACTTTTGGCGTCATTGCAGGTCTAACTCGTGCTATTCCCATTGTGGGTCCCATTGTGGGCGGAATTCCGATTATCGCACTGACCTACATCGGCAACGAAAATGGTCCTCAAAAGGCACTTGCGGTTCTCGCCTTCTTCACTTTCCTGCACCTTGCCGAAAGCAAATTCATCATGCCGAAATTAATTGGTGATCGGGTCGAACTGCACCCGGTGATCATTATTATCGTGCTTTTGATCGGGGGTGAACTGGGTCATTTGATTTTGGAAGGAACGCTTGGTTCGTTGCTCGGAATGTTCTTTGCCGCTCCGATTGCCGCGATCATTCGGGTGATGCTCCGGCGCTATGTGCTGAAATTAAAGCACGTCCACAAATCAAAATTTAAGGGCGGCATCATGCCTCCCGAACCCAACCGAATGATGCCTTTGCCCGACATCATGGATTAACGTTTACGATTGACTCCGCTGAAATCGCAGACCTGAAAGAGAGCGTTTGATGGAAGCCGTTATTGCTGAAACCCTGATTGGTCATCTGAAACGCTCTACTCGTGAGGCATTCGATTACCTCAGAAAACAGGGCGAAGAGGTGACGCCCGAAGAAGCCCGTCTTTATTCAAGCGTAAACTGGCCTACTCATAAGTTCGGAATTGGTCAGGACGGTTCGATTTCAGGGATCGTTTATCATGTGACGGCGTGGAAATGGCTGACCCTCCCTCTTCTATCAGAGGGCGGAACAGTGAGAGAAATGTCGGCGTTTAGGGCAATCGAGAAGCCCCCTATCGAAAATTATGCGGAAGTGTGGAAATGGTTTCTTGAGGTCGGGGAGGCATGGAACACGGCACTGGATCATCTACCGGAAGAGGCTCTGACGCAAACTCTTGAGTGGGGAGCCGAAACAGTGACGGTCGCGCAATACATTGAGGAAATGAGGATGCACGACATCCAGCACGCCGCTCAGATCGAGTATCTGAAAGGACGGATTCTCTTTGACGAAGAAGAAAAAGAGAGAACCCGCCTTCTATAATCCGGTGTTATCCCAAGGTAGTACGTTGTGATCTATTCGTAGGGGTTCCGCTCTCTGAACCCTCCTGATTATGGGGCATAGCAAGTAATTATAGAGCGTACAAGTAGCGTATCCACCCAACGAAACCACCTTGACGAAGTATCGGACGCTAATCCGCAAACATCTCCAGTTGAGAAAGGTCTTCTTCAGTGGGTTCATTCGTATCCTGGTGAGAAGTACAGGCTTTGCCGTTACCATTGTGTGATTTCGGCTTATGAGCCTCGTGCGGGCGAAACGGTCGTGAACGCTTTTTCGCATAGACAACGACGTGGCAACGCCGACAACGCGCTTCGTAACTTTCTTCGGCTCCAACGAGAATAATGGGATCATCATAGCGGGCGGGCAAACCGTCTACAAGCCGTTGAGTACGGCTTGCTTCTTCGCCGCAGACTTTGCAAATTGCGTGCAGTTTCATCACATTATCGGCAACTGCGAGAAGTTGCGGCATAAAGGAAAAAGGCATTCCGCGAAAGTCCTGATCGAGACCCGCCGCGATGACATGAACGCCCCGGTCTGCGAGAATCTTGCAAAGTTCGACGACTTTGTCGTCGAAAAACTGCACCTCTTCAATACCGACAACCTGCACTTCGGGCAAAATCATGTGTTCCATTTCCGCCGAGTTGCGGACGGTGTAGGCACTGAAAGAAATGCCGTCATGGGTGCGAATCAAGGTGGTATCGCATCGGGTTTCCAGAGACGACTTAAAAACCTGCACGACTTTTTTTGCGTGCATCGCACGGCGCACAAGGCGAATGAGTTCTTCGGTTTTCCCGGAGAACATACTGCCACAGATAACGGTGAGTGAGCCGAGCGGCTTTTTTGGGGAGGACACAGCGCAAATTCTCCTGAGCGAAGTAAGTTGGAAATCGCAAAATTCGCTCTTGAATTTTCCTTTATTGTACTCCCTGCACAGGCGTTTTCAGCCCCTTCGGGCTATAATAAATCTCAAATGGAGACTTAACATGAAATCACAAACCCTTTCGCTTTTCGCTTTATGTGCGCTGACGTTTTCCCTGCCCGGTTGCTATAATGACCCGAAAAATATGGAAAAAGTCGTGACCGATGGCAAGCCCGTAGAGACTTTGCCTACTCGCATGACCCCCTCGAAATCGGCGGGAACGCCCTCTCGATCCGGCAACGAAACCGGAAGAGACAATAAAAAGCCGGAGATGAAATCCTTTTCTGCTGCGGAACTCGGATTGCCCGCGTACCCCGGCGCGGAACCCCGCAAAAACCCGGACGGCACCGAGCGTGTGCTTCCGGTAATGACGAGCGCAATGATGCTGGAGCAGGAGACGCTTGATTCCGTAACGCAGGTAGATGCGTTCTACAAGAAGAATTTCGTGGGCGCGACTCGTGTTGAAGCGCAGGAGGGAGAGGGTGCTTCTTATCGCTATCTGCTCTCAGGTAAGGACGGGAAAGACCGGGTTGTCGAAGTGAAAACCGAAGGAAAAATGACGGTCATTGTGCTGGCTACGGTTGACGCTCCTCTATCCAATTCGGGCAACACGCCCCCCTTGAAAACCACAACTCCGCCGACAACTCCCTCGCCGGGAATGCCGCCGTCCGGTTCGACTACACCTTAAAAGCCGAACCTTTTCTCTGCGAAAAGCGGAAACCAAACGCCCCTCTCTTCTCTCAGAAGGGAGGGGTGCTTTTTTGCAGTTGCCGCTCACTTTCAGGAACGACGGCGACGGGGAGCGGAACCGCTGTCCCTGCTTGACTTGTCCGTGTCGGACTTCTCAGGAGTTGAGGTGCGGCTTTCTCGCGTCTCTCGCGGAGGAGAAACAGGGCGACTCTCTCGCTCTGTTCCCCAACCGGAAGGCACTCCGCCTGAATCGTTTCTGCGTTCGGTACGAGTGGGAGCCGATGCCTCCGGGGTACGAGGGCTTCGTCTTTCCGTCGAACCGCTTCCGGCGTCGGGAGTGTAGGTTCGCTCACGTCGTGAAGGCGAAGTGCGCTCCGGCGAAGTGCCTGTTTCGGAACCGCGTGGAGTTCGGGTGCGCTGTTCCTGCCGACTTGTCTCATTGCCTGTGGAACCCGATGAAGAGGACGGAGAATAGCCTCTTTCCTGCCGGGTTGTGCGCTCACTTACCCCGCCGGGTGAGGGACGCGAAGCGCGATCCGTGCCAGAACCTGCGTTCGGAAGGTTGCTGCGTTCGCGTGTTCGCGCTTGCGGGCGAGTGCTTTCCGCTCGATTGTCCAATCTTGTTCCTATCCCTGTGTCGGAGGAGCGGCGAGAAGACGTTTCGCTTTGCCCTGTCGAACGCTCCATCCCGCCGGAGGTGCCTCTTTCCGTACCCCCGCCTCTGCGTGTGCCGTTCAGGGCTTCCCGTGCGCTTCGTGCCGCATCGGAACTGCTTGCCGCCCTGTCCGTGCTATAGGTGCGGTTGCGTCGTGAAGTTGAGGGAGTGCCGTGCGTTTCTGTTCCCCCGGAAATATCGGGAACAGAGCCGCTCTTTGTTCCCTCCGGTGTTCCCATTCGACCTGTGCCTCTTCGTGGGATCGAAGTTTCGTTCCCCGAGTTCGTCCCAGAACGATTTCCCCGTTCTGTTCCCATTCCTGAATCGCGGGTAGATCTTCCCGGCGAAGTCGTAGAGTTACTCGTAGAATTAGTTTCCGGGTTTCGTCTGCCCATTCCGGGAACGCTCGTTCCCGACTGAGTGCGCCCCGCTCCGGTTCCGGGTACGGTTCTGTCGATGCTTCCAGTTCTACCAATTCGGTCTGTCCGCCCGGTTCGATCTGTAAGCGATCCTGTGTCCGTTGTTCGAGCACGGTCAGGGCGGGACGAATTTCCCGTCGAAGGCGCACGACGCCCCCTCAATTGATCCGCCGTTGTCGGCACTCCCGCCATTCCGCCCCCCGAGTCGCGTCTCTCTTGTGAAGCCGAATAAGTCCGGCGTTCCATAGATCGAGCGGTCGGGACATTGTTGCGTGAAGCGGAGGGCAATCTGTCCATTGTCGGGCGAAGTGCCGAGGGCCCCGATGCGGGCATATCTCCGATGCGCGGTGCGCCTACGCCTCTTCCCTCACCAAACAAGCCTCCGCTATTTCGCTCAATCCGGCGATAGCCGCCCCTTCCAAATTCGCCTGTTCCTGCCTGAGACGCCCCGGAAGCAAGACGCGCATTGATCGGAACATAGCGAGGAGAAGGAATCGTCGTATTGTGATTGTAGCCGAATACATTACCTTCGCGTTGCCTTCCGCCGCCATAATAGTTGTTGTTGACAATCGTTGTGTTTTTGATCACGGTCGAGCGATTGATGTAAGTTGAATTCCAGGCACGAGGGCGGAAGCAGTCGCGGTCATAATAGTAGACCCCCGCTTCGCCAATCGAGAAATAAAGAGACCAGTTGCTAAATCGTGAGCCGATGCCGATCCGCGTTGGATAGCGAATCTCGGAGGGAGCGAGTGGAACCCATGCCACGCTACCACTGTACTCCGAAAAGTGAACTACGCCGGGACTCCAGCACTGCGTCACAGGTCCCGGAACCCACGCCCACCCAAAGCCACGATGCACCCAGGTTCCATAATGGTAGGGAGCCCAGCCCCAGGCTTCGTTGGAAACCCACGTCCAGCCAAACGGGTTTACCCACGTCCAGTGTCCGTCGTTGTAGGGTCGCCAATCCGAGGAGGAGACGCGAGGCACCCATACCGAGCCATAATCGGTATCGTTGCGCCAATCGCCGTACTCATCGAGTTCCTGCGAAACAATGGCGATGTTGGAGGGTAGGTTTCTACGCGCGACACGCTCGCCGTCCACCAAAAGACGATCACGCTCCACGTCCCAACGATCCCAGGCGTCGGCGCGGGGAAGATCACGAATTGCGAGCTCGTCTTCGGGGTCGGAGAGACGTACAAAATCTCCCTTTATAAGATTTTGCTCCCCCTGACTGCTCTCTACGAGTGCCTTACCGGAGTGAACCGCGACTTCTACGTCCTCACTCACATTGACCCGGAAATTAGCGGGTCCCGCCGCTTTCACGGTGAGGTAAGGGGTGTCCACCTGATAAACCGAGCGGTCGTGCTTCAGGCGAAGGGAGGCGACGCCGTCCTGCAACTTGACCTGCGTAAAGGCACCTTCCGTGTCACTGAAAAGGTGCGTGAGCGTGACTAAAGCACCACGTCCCAGCCGCAAAATCGAACCGTCATCGAATTGTAGTTCGGCGCGGCTGTCGTCGTCCGTCACCGAAATTTGCGCTCCCTCACGAAGCGGAGTGTTCACGCTTGCGTCCGTCCAGACATCTTCCGCATTGGCGCGATAAGAGACGCCGCCCCGCAAATAGCGGAATCGGGCAAGGCGTACGGGCCCGTCTTCGCGGGTTTGTTCCTGCCCGGAAACCTCTCCCCGCACACGACTGGTGTAGGCATCGTCTTCACCTTGAGCGATTGCCTGGGGCACGGAAATTCCGGTGAGTAGTGCCATCAGCGAGACTGAAAGAATGTTTCCCCATTTGATTTTATTGAATTGTGTTTTCATCTTGCTTACCTTCTTAGAGGACGATACGACGCAACAAACCGGTTTCGTTTCTTGTCGCTCTTTGAGCGAGTCTATTAACGTATCGAAGACGAAAACCGGAAATAAATGTGACGTAAAGACAAAAAAACGGTTCGGTCTCAGAAAGAGACCGAACCGAACCACCAAATTGAAAGTAAATCCTAGGAGGTAGGAACAACGATAAACGGGGAAACAGTAGCAAGCACTGTATCCGGCTCAATCGGTTGATCAATTCCATTGTTCTCATTGGCAAGAGGAGCCGTCTCCAGATTCGTCGTAAAGCCAAGGATGTTCTGGATAATCACAAAGGTAGCCGTGTGACGCGCTTCAGTTCCCTGAATGGCGGCTGCAATCGGTGCATAGGCGTAGTCAGCAAAGAATTTAATTGCGCCGAGGTAGGCACCGACGCCTGTTTTCTCCGCCGTGTAAATCAGAGCGGTAACTTGCGGACGGGTCAGGCTCTCCATTCCAAAGTTATACTTGTACGGAGTGATCGGGGTGGCTCCTGCCGCCGTGATTGCCGCACGCAGAAAGTCACGATGCTCTCGCTCAGTAGCACTGTATTTCGCAATGTAACGAGCATCGAGATCGGTAGTGGTGCTGAGACCAAGCCCGGTAATTGTAGTGCCCAGTGCATTGGTTCCACCGGTAGTAAGACGCTGAAGCGCTTGAACGTAAAGATCGGATTCGAGGTCTTCGAGAGCGAGTGCGTAATTGAGAACTTTGACGTTGCCCGTTCCGGGAATGTCGCTGAACTTAAGTGCAGGGGAGACAGCACGCGCGGGCTTTGCAGAAGCGACGCCAAGAGCGGCAACACCTGCTGCCAGAGCCACCCCTTGCACAAGGCGGCGAGCGTCTGGAGTTGTTTTCGTATCAAGTGGGGTCATTGTAAATTTTCCTTAAATCTTCTTATTAAACAGCTGAGGATTTGTAGTAGGCACTCACAGCAGTGATCACTGTATTGGGCAAAAGGTAATACTCGAATGTATTAGAGCTTGGATAGGTCGGAGTCACTTGCAGATCGCCGGGTCTCGGGGTCGGTCCCGGATCCAGACCGAGGATATAGGAAATCGCCGCAGAGTGTCGCGCCTCCGTCGAGTAAATGGAGGCTGCTACGGTTGCGTAATTCAAGCCGGTTGTGTCTGCCGTAAAGGAAGGCACCTTAAAAGCACCAAGGTAGGCACGAACGCCTGTTTCCTCCAGAGGCAAAAGTGCTTGAAGAATTGAGGGCAGGTCAGTCAGTATCGTGTTGGTGGGAAACTTGTATCCTGTCGGATTGCCGGTGACGGGAGTGCCACCGCCTTGCTGGATCGCCGCTCTCAAAAAATCACGATGAGCTGCCTCCACATAAGCGTATTGCTTCAGATAGAGAAATCCTGCCGCCGCCTGAGTACCCGAAAGGTTCCCGGCAGACCCTGGTTGGAGAATATAGGTAGAATCTTGGGCACTGAAAGCCGCGAGAGGATCGTTGATGCTTTTGCCGACCGAAGCAAGATTAAGTGCCTGTCGGTAGAGATCTGATTCGAGAATTTCAAGGGTCAGCGCATAGTTGAGGACAACTTCATTGATATTGCGCCCTGGAACGCCCCGAAAATCAGCGGAACTGAATCCGGGGTTGTTATTGTTGTTATCGTTGCCGCCGCAACCTGCAAAAAGGGCAAGAGCGGCAGTGCCGAGACCTGCCGCCGTCATGCGTTGCAGGAACACACGGCGGTCTACGGGATTTTTCATCATTTGCTCAAAATCGTTCAATGGGTTTTTCTCCTTCGATACTGGACGTTACCTCACAGGCTACGCACTGTGAGTTGAAAGCGTGGCAAGAGTTCGCTTGATTTCTGAAAAAAACCGGGTAATGATCGGTAGATGAGCAGGAAATGAGCGAATCACCCTGTTTTTCAACAGGGTTTTATCGCAGAGAATGCTCTGACAAGAGGAAAGAAGATGACGCTTTTAAGCGAACGACCCCAAAATTGGAGGTGTCTGCCCCCTCTCCTTATGCAAGGGAAGGGTTGGGGTGGGGTTTGTTGTTTTTGGCGGCAATGGTTTAATGGGTTTGGACGGTGTTAATCGCATCAATCGTTTAATCGTTGACGATTAAACGATTGATCAACGGTCTAGTTTATCCTTGCGTTGAGCACCTGCGGTGAAGGCATCCTTTGGACGCGATGCGGGGAGAGAAGACATCACTCAACCGCCTCCTAACCTCCCCCCTTCCGTAAGGGGGAGGATCAGAATAATGCGCCAACCTCTCCTGAGCGTGGGGGGAGGAATAAGAGTGATTCATGATTTCGCGTTCGGTTTTTACTGAGGGAAGTTATCGCTTTGGAAAGGCTTCATCGGGGATTTCGGTCAGGCTCATCGGGGGATCGGTTTTGCCGTAGATGCTTGTGTCCGGGAAGGTCGCCACCCAACCGTACCACTGGCTCTGGTGGCTGGAGAGACGAGTCAGCGATTTTCCTTTCAGCGTTCCTGCAATGGAGAGTCCTTCAAGCGTCCACTGCGAACCCGTTTCGTGATCGTAGTAGCCGAGTTTGCCGTCCGTGTCTTTTTTTGTCTCGAAGGTGTAAACTTTGCCTTCCAGTTCGCGGTTCATTGCGGCGGCGGAAACAACATCGGGGTTGAAAAAGACGGCAACCGCCGTTTTGCCGAGCGTATCATTGACAACCGAGTTTGATTCCGCCAGCGTTTTCACGGGATAAGCACGGTAAATCGGCTTGCCGTCATCGCCTTTCAGCACAAGTGCAACCACCTTGTCGAAAGCGGGCAAACGTTTGTCGTAACGTGTGAGCGTCGGACGGAAAAAGGGGGCGGGAAAGGCTTTATAATCTCGGCTTTCGGCGGTTCCTTTCGGAGTGTACATTTTGCTGAAAGCGGTATCGGGCGACATCACAAGGGTGTCGGGGTGCAATTTTTTCCACTCTCCCCAGGTCGTGTCAAGCATGGGAAGGGTATCCAACTCTTTGCCGCTCAGGTCACTGGAGACAAATCTGCCCCCCGCCTGTAAAAACACGCTCTCCGTTTTGCGATCAATAAGCGTCACCACGCCGTTGTAAAGCCCGTAAAAGTCGAGTGCTACCGTTTTGCCGTTCAGTTTTCGGTTGTAGGCGATCCCGGTATTGCAGACGGAGCAGTAGGAAACCGCAAATTCGGTGTTTCCTGCCCTGTCGTTAACAACGTGATGCCACCACACAAACCGCGTCGGGTAGGCGCGAGGTGTGCCGTTCACCGTCAGAGCGAGAACGTATTCCTCATCTCCCAGATAATCGGCTTTATCGGCGAGGACCATCGGCGGGTTGTCAAGCCCCTTAAACGGAACCATCCCGCGCCCGTCCCACAGTGCTTCGGCTTTGATGTCGCTTGCCAGATTTTTCGGTTTGACCGTTTCCATCGGCTTTTTTTGCTCCTGCGCTCCGGCAGAGGCGAACGGCGAAAAAATCGCCAGTGCCACCCCGATTGTCACACCCACATTGAGTTTCTTCAAGGCAATGCCCTCCTCATTATGATCCTATCTCACTCGTTTTCTTTCCGAATTGAGAAATACCGCAACAAAAATTGAGACTTCCGTACGGCTTACGCCGTCATTATACGTAGTCGGGCTTAAATTTCGGTTAAAATTGAGAACAAGTGAAAAACTAACCGGGCGAAGCAGAGAGAAGAGGATTAAGGTAAGCAAATGAGTGAGGAAAGCGGAAAACGGGGCGGCTCGAAGTTGGCACAGTTTCGCATGGCGGTCCAGAAGGAATTCGGCAAAAATCTGGAGAAAGCCACGCCCGCCAATGTCCGGGAATTTGTGGAATGTTACCAGCGTCAGAGTTTTGAGGCGACGGGGAAGGACCGCATTGATTTGCACGAAACCAAAACTACTTATGAGGAAATCCTCAAAGATTTCTTCTTGCAGGTGCTGGATCGCCCCTCGGACGAAGCCCTGATCTCACTGTGGACGCTTGCCTTCGAGATGTCTTTTTTCTCTATCGAGCAACACGCCGCCGAACGCTTACAGTCCCTCTTTGGTGAGAGCGAGTGACCCTACTTCTCGCCTGCAATCACTTACCCTACGCACCACCCCTTCTTTG
>JACMPS010000051.1 GCA_014377395.1 Chthonomonadaceae bacterium | reverse complement strand
TTGTATTTACGGCGGTCAAGTTACCGATAGACTACATTCCGCTTTTGCTGACGGTGGACTGGTTTCTGGATCGTTCGCGCACGGTCATCAACATGATGGGCGATATGAACGTGAGTTGTCTTCTGGATGGCAAGACGCAGGGCATTGAAGAAAGTGCTCTTGCGGCGGAACCCCTTCGACCAAACGAAATCTGAGAAGCGGTGGAATAACTTCGCTTTCGGCGGCTTCGCGGTTCTGCCCTAACACCTAAAAGGGCAGAACTCGGTTTTCCCTCTTTTGTTCTTCTCTTCTCTCAGTCTTTTCACACCCGCATTTTCCTTTACTAAAGAATTCCGACAAATTTTCGCTTTTATTTGCAAAATACCGCAATGATCTGTTGACAAGCACAGAAAGCAGGGTATGCTCCTCTTGCCCCCCTTTTATGCTCCCTCGATTAGAACGGAAAGAAAAGAGACATGACACAGACAACACGGCGCATTGCGCTACAAACGACGCTTGGACTGGTAGCACTTGCTCTGCTTGAGCTGACGGGGTGCGGAGGCGGAGAGGGCAATATCACTCCGGGCATTGATCCGACAGTCGGGCAAGCGCGCCAGTTCAACAATCTGGAGTTCAACCTGACGACGACAAAGCGGAGTTTCGCACTTGATGAAACAGTTCCTCTAAATTTCTCCATCAAAAACCTGAGCCAGAATCCAGTGACGATCACGACGCTGTCCGGTCCCGAACGCTTTGAGATCACACGTAATGGTCAAGTTGTTGGCACTGGTCCCGGAGGCACAGGGGGCAGTTATAGTCTCACTTTGGCGGCTGGCGAACGCCGACAGTTTGCCTACGACTATTTCTTCGCCAGTTCCACGAATGTTGCAGGTGATTACCAAGTGTTAGTTTGGATTGGGGCTCTCACGGTGAACAACCAGAGTGTCTCGGAGGAAACCGCCAAAACGACCTACAATGCCAACCCAATCACGCTATCCGTTCGATAGAAAAGGAAGACTATGATTACGAAATTCTTGCCTGGTTCGATCTGACCCTTATCAATGGGGGACCGGGAAGTGGTCTTACCACTGCGTTCAACACCTACTACACCGATCCACTCACGATTACCATTCAACCCTGACCTCACCTAATTCCCGTCAACAAAAATTGGAGACATCTCTGGATTGCCCGCTCGTAAGCCCTCTTCTCCTATGACGAATGGGTGACAAAATGAAGCGAAGCCCCTGTCTTTTTGAGGAGACGGGAGCTTTGTGCTATTTCCAAAGGAAAGTCAAAAGCGGCGGAATAAATTCGCCTCTGGCGGCTACGCCGATAGTCCTGCGGACAATGATTCCGCGAAATCACAAGTAGAGCGATTTAGTGCAAACGGTCGCTGATGGGAACGCCGCAGGGTCCCCCACCCTCGGCGGCGTTTGTAGTCACGACATTACCGTCGAAGTCCAGAAGCGGAAAGTAGCCGTTCGCCATTTCCGAGGTCGCCTGCGGGACATAATGACAGATAAAGGCGCGGCGAAATCGGTCTTTGCTTTTGTTCGGGTAGGAACCGTGAATCAGGCTTCCATTAAAGAAAAGCATATCCCCCGCCCTTAAATCGGTAGGGACTTCCTTCAATCCGGCGGGAACCTCTACATGATCCCCGGTAAAGAAAATTTCGGGATCGGCTTTGTCCGGGCAAACGATTTCCCCCCGGTGCGAACCCGGAACCACCACCATGCCGCCGTTTTCCGGGTCTGCCGCGTCCACCGCCATCCACGCCGCCATACAGTTTCCCGGTGCCACGCGCAGGTAGAAATTGTCCTGATGCAAGTCCTGCCCCCTCGCTCCTGCAGGCTTAAAATAGAACATCGTTTGTGCCGCCACTGCGGGTTCCCCGAACAAATCATGCAGGACATTGCCCACCCGCGCGTCGAGCAGATACCGCAATGCGACAGAGCCAACGATGCTTTCAGGGTGGCGGTGCGGGTGCATGATGCGCGGATAAAAGGAAAGTGGGTCTTCGGGGGTATAGTGTTTGGAAATCTCGGACATTCCGGGGACGGGTCCGTTTTCGTTCACCTTCATAAAGGTGTCACGGATTTCAGCGACTTCTTCCGGTGAATAAAAGTCTCGCAAAATCAGAAAGCCGTCTCGCTCGAAGTCGGCGATCTGATCATCAGTCAAAAGTCGGTTTTGTAATCGAGTTTGTAGGGTGGCGGTCATGTCTTTGTTCTCTCATTCTCTGTAGCAACAATCGGGAATAAACAACTTCTAGTAGGATACGGCAACGGAAAGGCTTTTGCAAAGGGCGAGACGTGCTGAAAACCTGTAATTTTCTGCTATAGTTTTCTGTCATGCTCAATCCTCAACAAGAAATCGAAGAGACGCCCGCGCCTCCCTTTGCACAAATCACGTCCGGTTATTTCCGCGAGGGGCGAGGTTATCATACGCGCCGCCCTCATGGAACGCAGGATTGGTTGCTGATCCTGACGCTTGGTGGGGCAGGTCGCTTTCAGGGGGCGGAGGGCGACTTTATTGCAAGAGAAAACGAAGTCACGCTTTATCGTCCCGGTGCGTTTCAAGATTATAAGACCGACGCCGACACGGGCAATTGGGAACTGGTATGGGCGCATTTTCTGCCGCGTCCTCATGTGTTGCCCCTGCTCGATTTCCCGGAGGTCGCGCCCGGTTTGTTGCACCTACAACTTTTAGCCGATCACCCGGACACGCTTCGTCTGACGGAGCGATTGAAAGCGATGCAACGCTATTCCCTCAGCGCGGTAGCACGGCGTGAGGAATTTGCCCTGAACGCACTGGAAGAAGCCCTGCTTTTGTGCGATCTGCAAAACCCGAATGCCCTTCAATCGCGCCTTGATCCGCGTATTCGTCAGGCAATGGAGTTTCTGAGCGTTCTCCTCCACGAGACGCTGACGATGCAAAGCGTGGCGGACAGCTGTGCGATGAGCCTTTCGCGGTTCGGGCATCTGTTTCGGGAGCAGACGGGAGAGAC
>JACMPS010000535.1 GCA_014377395.1 Chthonomonadaceae bacterium | reverse complement strand
TACCTCACGCAGAGTAGAAAATACAGGAGAGACTTTTATCCACAGATTAGCACAGAGAACACAGATGCAAAGACAGAAAAGAAGAAGATACGGAAAAAGGAAGAGGAAAATCTTCACCTCAACACTTGATCCTTAACACTTTCTTCCTGTCTTTCTCTGTGCCTCTGTACTCTCTAACGAAGTGGGTGGTAGATTTATCTTTCTGGTTTTAGAGTTTCGCCGCAGAAGGTTTCAGATCGGGTCCCTCAACAGAGTACATCAAGGCAATCGTTGCCCAGCACGCACCTCCAATCGAAATGTACTGTGCGTTTTCATAAGGGTAGCCCGTCTCGACGTAGCCCTGTACCGAGATTGCCCGCTTTGGAACAGACCATGAGCCGTCCATTGCTTGAGTTGTCAGCAGAAAAAACCTGCCCCGGTTGTAAGCCGATGCCGTCACCGACATTTTGCCCGCTTCATAGAGGGCGACAAGTGCTTCACCTGTTGCGTAAGCATCACTCGTCATATTAGGCAATTGTGACCAGCCGCCGTCATCACGCTGATCGGAAAGCAGGTCTTCGATTGCCTTTGAGATCGCTGTTTTGTCCGCATTCGTCCACCCTAGCCCAAATAAACGGAACGCCTTATCCTCGGTATTGCGGGGTTTGTTAGCGAGAAGCCAGGTTCGCGCTTTTGTAATCCGTGCCTCTGTTTCCGGGGAAGAGGGCGCGTAAGTTTTGAGCGCACGAACATTGAGAGAGGTCGCTGCAAACTCACTTGCCTCCATTGGAGGTCGTGCTGTATGAACAGACCAACGCCCCGACACGTCCTGCTTTTGCGCTACATACTGTGCGATCAAGCCTGTCAAGCCGTCGGATTTTTGTTGGCTCGAAGCCATGCCCGCCATCAAATACCCTACCGTCATCGCCGGGTCTACCAGATTATTATCAAGTGCGCTTTCCGCCGCTTTGCTTTTCGGGGCGGCTTGAAATAACGGCTTTGCTTGAAGCAATGCCTCATAAACTTTTACATCCTGCGCCTTTGCTTGTTTCTCATCAATCACGAAACCGCGTATTCTTGCTACCGCCATTGTCATTTGCGGAAGAGATTGGTTGTGGCAGGAGACGCATTTTGTATTTGCGCTGAACCCGGTGGCTCCCTTCTGGATTAAGGGAATGCTTTTCTGAACCGCCTCAAGCGTCATAGCCTTGAAGTCGGGAAGCGTCTGAGCGGAGGCACGAAAAAAAGATAGCCCCAATATTGCGACGCTTACTAAACCAATTTTTGTTGCTCGAATCATTTCTCGCTCTTTTCTGCATCGTTCCTGTGATGCTCTGGTAAGGTGCTATTCTGGTATCCGATGATAAGTCAGGCATCAATTTCAGCACCTTCCATTATGTCTTGCTTTCGCACATTCAAGATACCACCATAGTTGTCTTGAATGATCTATCACAAGGTAAAAGATTCAACACCTCCGATGTGAACCATCTCACAGTGCCGGCAACAGGTTTACGAGATTGACGTGTCAATCGGGTTCCTCCCCTTCCGTAAGGGGAGGTTAGGAGGGAGTTGAGGGTTTGCGTCGTTCAGAGGGAGTCCAGGGAATAAATTCCCCGGCTATAAAAGTGCCTCAATCACAAACTCCTGCTCAACGGTCTGCAGGTACATCCAATCACAAACTCCTGTTCAACGGTTCACAGGCACATCCAATCACAAACTCCTGTTCAACGGTTCACAGGACTTCCACCTACGTGGACTCAATGCAAAAGCAACGGCGATCTCTTTGTTCGAGCGAAATTCGACGAATGGTGTGTCCGAGTTTTGTCCAATTGAGGGCGGAATGGGGCACGCAATTTATTCCTGCGGCAATTATGCTATCCAAATATGTTGCGGCAGAGTGCTGTGGCAAACGTCACCGAATTTTCTTTTTCAGCACATTTGCACAGAGAAAAAGAGGTCAACACGACAAAAAGAGGAGAGTACCGTCTATGGTACTCTCCCTTCTCACAAATAGAATTGAAACGGCTTACACGGAAACGGGTTTTGGCGAGTTTTCGATGATGCTTTGCGCGGGGGCTTCGCGGAGAGGCACCGTAAACAAGAAAGTGCTTCCTTTTCCGAGTTCGCTTTCCACCCAGATACGCCCCCCGTGTGCCTCCGTTGCAAGTCGGCAAAATGTGAGACCTAATCCGGTAGACATTTTGCGTCCTGCCTTACGGCTTTCTACCTGCCCGAACTTGTCGAAGATTTTGCCGATGTCCTCTTCAGGAATACCCTCTCCCGTGTCCTGCACGAAAAACAGCATGACGTCATCTTCTTCACCAAGCGGCATTTCCCGTGTGATCACGATTCCGTCCCGCATTTTCTCTTTTTTCGGATTAGCAAGGCGCACACCTACCGTCACCGTTCCCTCACGCGGCGTAAATTTCAGGGCGTTTCCGATCAAGTTGATGAGAACACGGGTCACAATCTCCTGATCCGCCTGAATCAGCGGTAAATCGGGTGCGATTTGCGTTTGCACTTTCGCTCGGTCTCCCATGTTCAATGCTGCAACTTGCTTGATTGCCTCCGAAACAACAAGGTCCACCCTCACGGTTTCAAGCCGCAGTTTCATCTCCCCGGCTTCCATCTTCGAGATGTCGAGAAGTTCGTTGATCAGGTTCAGCAGACGATGCCCCCCCTGAGCACTCATTCCGATAATTTCTTTCTGAAGTTCTGGTTCCATGGGCCCCATACTGTCATCTTGTAGCATTTCAAGTGAGCCGAGCATCGTCGTCAGTGGGGTTCGCAAGTCATGCACGAGCATGGCGGTCAGGCTATCCCTCATGCCTTCCAGACGGGTCAGGCGGGAGTAGGCACTTTCAAGCGTGACTCGTTGGAGTTCCGCACGCGCCAGCAATCGGTACACCCAGATCAAAAGGGCGATGTTGGCAATCGTTCCTGCAAGAATAGTCGCTATCGCAAGTCTCGCACTGGATGCCGACTCAGTTGCACGAATCTCAAGCAGAGTTTGTTCCTCATCCTTCATCGTCGAGACCAATTTCCGAATGTTGTCCATCTCACGCTTGCCTTCGCCAATCAAAATAAGTGACTGAGCATCCGCGAATCCGCCCTCACGACGCTTCTGAATAACCTCCTTGCAGATCGCAAGGCGATCCGTGATCATCTGGTGCAGGTTTTTGACGCGCAGGATTTGCCCGGGATTGTCGCTAACAAGTTTTGCTAGCGGCGCAAGATTACCTTCAATCTCACGCACGGCGGAACTGTAGGGTTCGAGGTACTCTTCCTTGCCGGTAATCACAAAGCCGCGAGTTCCGGTCTCGGCGTCTTTTACCAGAGAAAGCGTACTCTCGATTTCATTTAAGACCTCGTGTGTATGTGACACCCATTGCTGATTGCGAATCAAGCGTTGCGTGTTATAGTAAGAGAAGGCTCCATTAATCGCGAAAAGACTTAACGCGAAAATGAACCCTAGAGCAAGTTTGTATTTGATCAACCGGTGCATATCGGATTCCATCAGGTTCCTTTGTGAATTGTGAGGGGAGAACACTGTCGGAATAAGATACGCGCCGGACGCCGATTTGTTACGAGAAACGCCGTTTCATTTTGCGAGTCCGGCTTCGGCAAGTTCCCACAAAGTCGCATAGATTGTGCGGGAAACACGCACCATCTTCGCGAAATCTATTTTCGAGACCTCATCCCCTACCCCGTGATAATCTTCGTGAACTCCATCGAAGTAAAAGATGATCGGAACGCCTTTTTGCGCATAATTATAGTGATCGCTCCGCTCATAAAGGTTTTCGGGATCGTTCGGCGCATCGTATTTGTAGTTGAGTTTGAGGTGATAGTATTCCGCATTCACTTGTTCACTTATTTCGGCAAGGTGCGGATTAATTCGTCGTGACCCGATCACGTAAATCTCATCGGCGGAGGTGAGGTTCGCGTTTCCGGGCTTGGCTTCCCCCGTTGACTTGCTACGCCCGATCATGTCAATGTTAAGTAAAGTGATCATTTGCTTGAGCGGTACAACGGGGTGAGCGACGAAGTAGCCGGATCCCCATAAGCCTTCCTCTTCGCCACAGTGCCAGATCAAAAGCAGAGAGCGTTTTGGGTGTGTCGGCACTTTTGCCAGTGCCTCTGCAATCGAGAGTACTCCGACGGTTCCGCTTCCGTCATCGTCTGCGCCGTTGTAAATCGCGTCCTCTCCGGGTTTTGCGTTTTCCTTGATGCCGATATGATCATAGTGGGCGGAAACCGCCACAAACTCGTCCTTGAGTTGCGCGTCACTTCCTTCCCATTTCGCAACGACGTTTCGCACCATTCGCGTCTCCTGCGCTCCGCCACTCTCAAAAGTGATCTTCTTTTTTGGATCAAGGGCAAAGGAGGAAAGCGGTTTTTTGTCCTTTATCAAACGTTGAACGCTCTGACACGTCAGTGCCTCGCCCCGCAAGAGTTCACGGCACAGAGTCGGGTTAAGGGAAAGCACGGGAATCGGGTTGGGTTCATCCGTAGAGACTGAGGAAGGAGGAGACCAGGAGATGCGAACCCTTCTACTCTGGTGTTGCTTGAGTGCATTTGTCCAGTCGGCATCGGAAATCAGATAAACCACACCGACCGCACCGCCTTTGACGGCAACGTCTTGCGGGCTTTGGGGGGCTTCGTCTCCCGAAGCGTTGGAGTCGGCGGGCGTTAGTCCAATCGTCGCAAAGTCGGAGGAAGCGGACACCACGACAATTTTCCCTTTGATGTCCAGTCCGGTGTAGGGATCGGTTTTGGTGCGCGGGATTCTCCAACCATACCCGGCATAAACCAACTCGCCCTCGACTTTCCCACCGACATTTTTCAGATAATAATCTTTTTCGTAGTCGAGGGTTTTTCCGTTCAGGGTTGCAAACGACTTTTCAGAAGAGGCGGCAAAGTGCGTCAGGGGAAAGTTTTGGAAGAAGGTTCCGTTGTCTCCCATTGGCGTAAAGCCGAGACGTGAGAGATTCGCCGCGATGTATTTTCCTGCTAGATCAAGTCCACGCGATGGGGTCAGCCGCCCTTCGAGTTCGTCCGAAGCGATAAATTCAAGGTGAGATTTAAGCAGGCGCGTATTGATCGAGTCAAGGGCGATATTGGGGCGTTGAGCCTCAAGAGTAAGAGGAGTGATCAGGAGCGAAATCGTCGTAAGTAATGCACAAAGTTTAAGTTTCATGCGGAAGATTATACCCGCAGACATGAGGCGTGAGGGGAAGAAGTATTGAGCGTTAAGTGTTGAGTTGGAGATTATCTTCGATCAAAAGGGTCAGCGCAGCACTCTTGTCCCTCCTCCTTATGCAAGGGGGAGGTTAGGAGGGGGTCTGATTTTGCCCAATCGCCTCTCTCCCGTATCCAATCACAAACGGGCGCAACAAGCAACGCCCCTACAAGGTTCGGAGGAGAAGGGGAGCAAAGATAAGGTCTTTGCTCTGGAAAGAAATTATCTTGTTCCTTCAGAAAGATTAAGATCGAGAGTCAAAAGACGTGCATTGGGCAGAGCACGTTGCAAACTCTTGAAATCCGTCTTTTCAGCGTCGGCAATTGCCTGATCAATCTCAGAGGGAAAAGCACGGTAGTAGTTGAGAGCCGCCTTTATCCAGGCAAAGGGACGCTCGAAATGGTTCGCGACATCTTGCGCGTTTCCATCGAATTGACGCGCCGCTTTGACGACCCACCAAACGGTCAGACGTGATCCTTTAAGATAAGCCTGTCTCCCAACTCGGTGAGGAGCGGAACTCGATGAAAGCAAATTCGGCTTCCCGTAGTCGCTCATCCACCAGCAAGAGCCGCCGTTTCACTCGGAGTTTTGCCGAAGGCACGTGCACAACGCTTGAGACGCTCCTACTGATCTTCTCGAAGCCGTATATTGACTCTCTGGGACATCATTCTCACCTTCGTTATCCATCCTGAATTTATCGTAACTTCGACTTCTTTTTGTCAACCGAATCATTCTTGCACTCGCTCAATCCGCACTTTTTGTACCCGTTTTCCGTCGGTTTGCTCAACCAGAAAACGATATGGAGAGAATTCGACGGCTTCTCCCTGCTCCGGCTGATGACCGCTCAACGAAAAAACAAAGCCGCCAATCGTGTCCGCTTCATCGGAAGGAAATTCCACTTTGAGCAGTTCCGAAAGGTCTTCGAGAAGCACTGAGCCTTCGACAATCCATACCCCCTCGGAAACTTTTGTCAGCGTGTGTTCTTCCTGATCGTACTCATCGAGGATATCCCCGACAATCTCTTCGAGCAAATCTTCAATCGTGACAATGCCACTCACCACGCCGTACTCGTCTCGCACTACCGCCAACTGAATCTTCTGACGGCGCAACTCGGAGAGCAAAAAACTGGCGCGTTTGGACTCAGGCACAAACAGGGCGGGACGCATCAAAGCGCGAACACTGGCGTCCATGCTTCCATCCGCCACATCCTGCAACACGTCCTTGACATGAATCAGCCCTACAATGTTGTCCAGATTGTCCTCGTAAACGGGCAAGCGTGAATGTCCGCTTGCAGCAACCACGCGCAAGATTTCTCCTGTGGGAGTTTCAATGTCAATCGCGGTAATGTCCGGGCGGGGCGTCATCACTTTTCGGACAATCGTGTCCTTAAAATCGAACACACCCGACACCATGAGTTCCTGTTGCTCGTCAATTTTGCCCGCCTCACGAGTAGTATGTACGAGGAGTTCGAGTTCTTCGACGGAGTGAACTGAGCCGTGTACCGCTGTCGCTTCAAGACCGAGACGGCGCGTCACAAAGTTTCCGGTGGCGTTAAGAGCCAAAATAAAGGGGCGAAAAACAGAGAGAAAGAGATTAAGGGGACCCGTCACAATAAGAGCCGTGCCGTCCGGTTTTTGGAGTGCTACGCTTTTGGGAGCAAGTTCTCCGAAGACGATATGCAGTGCCGTAACAAGGGAAAAAGCAATTGCTATCGCAACCCCGTGTGAGGTGAAATACTGCGCTTTTTCGGGGAGAAATCGGAAGAACGGCTCGACAAGCCGCTCGACTGCGGGTTCACCAACGGCACCGAGGGCAAGCGACGCCATTGTGATGCCGAGTTGCGTGGCGGCGATGTAGGTGTCGAGGTGTTCGAGGGCTTGAAACACCCGCTTCGCGCGACGGTCTCCTTTGTTGACGAGTTCCTCAATGCGTGTTTTACGCACGGAAACCAGCGCAAACTCAGCGGCAACAAAAAAGCCGTTGAGCGCAACAAGAATTGCGACAGCGAGAAGACCGAGCAGATCACGAATTAACGCAGGATTATCCATAAATAAGGGCAGAAGAAATCAGGGAATAATCGGACGCGGGGAGAAGGATTGCTCTTCCCCTGCGCGTTTTCGATTAACCCCTGCCCTTCTCAATTCTTGCGGGCGAGTGCCGCCTGCACCAGTGCCACAATGTCGTGCGGCGTGTCGGCAACGGGAACCCCCGCCGCAACAAGCGCATCCACTTTGGCTTGCGGAGTGCCGGACTTGCCGGAAATAATCGCCCCTGCGTGTCCCATGCGCTTGCCGGGAGGAGCCGTGCGTCCCCCGATAAAACCAATTACGGGCTTTGTCATGGTCTTGATGAATTCGGCGGCGCTTTCCTCGTCGTCCCCGCCGATTTCGCCAACCATGACGATGACTTCGGTTTGTGGGTCTGCCTCGAAAAGCGGAAGCACATCAATGAATTTTGTGCCGATCATCGGATCGCCGCCAATGCCGACACCGGAAGATTGCCCCAGACCTGCGCGGGTGAGTTCATCAGCGATTTCGTAGGTGAGCGTGCCGGAGCGAGACACCAACCCGACGGGACCCGGAGTGAAAATCATACCGGGAATAATTCCCATTTTCGCTTTGCCGGGACTGATCAAGCCGGGGCAGTTGGGGCCGATAAGACGGACATTGCCGCGTTGTCGGATGATCTCATTCACTTTGATCATGTCGCCTGTAGGGACGTTTTCCGTGATACAGACTACAAGTTCGATTCCAGCGTCTACCGCTTCGAGAATGGCGTCGGCGGCATTGAGTTTTGCAGGAACAAAAATGACGGAGGCGGTGGCTCCCGTCGCTTTGACAGCTTCGGAAACAAAGTTAAAGACGGGGACGCCCTGCGCCATTTGTCCGCCCTTGCCGGGGGTGGTGCCACCTACGACGTTCGAGCCATATTCGATCATCTGTGCGGTGTGAAATCCGCCGTCTCGTCCTGTAATTCCCTGCACGATGATTCGTGTCGTTTCATCAATGAGTACGCTCATTTGTTATTTTGTATCCTTCGTTATTTTCACGGAGAAACTCGTCTCCGGTAGTTCTGAAATCTTACATTCGATAAGGCTGAACCGTTTATCGCAGGAATAAATTCCGTGCTTGGGTCTTTGGATCGTGTGACGCAGGAATGAATTCCGCGCTCAGAGGCGTGCCGCCCTGAATTGGACAAAACTCGGACACGCGAAACGTCTCGCCGAATATGGTGGAAGGTCTTTGGCAATCGAAAAGGGATTAACTTTGCTTTCGCCTTGAGTCCACGCAGGTGGGCTTTGCGCTTTTGTAGCCGTGGAATTCATTCCCCGGATTTCCTTTTATTCTTCTGTAAGGGGAGGAAAAGAATTGATATGCTTTTCGCCGACTTGTCACTCTTCTTCGTCCTCGTCTTCGCTTTCATTCCCCAACAGCAAATCCGGGGTGTAGAAAGGAGTTCCCTCCGCCGAATAAAACCCTTCTCCCTCAGCGTAGATCACGCCTCCGGTGACATCCGCCAGCACCCGCAATACAAGATCAATTCCGTCCCACCCGGCATGGTCTTCGTCATCCAGCAAAGCCGGAAGGGTCTGAATGACGTACAGTCGCTTTACGTTGAGGAGGTGTTGCTCCAGCACAAAGCGGCTACTGTCCTGCGGCAATGCGGAGAGCAGTTCCGTCGCTTTTCGAGAGAGTTCTTCGCCTTCGGGTTCCTCAAACGTGTAGGTCTCCAGAAGCGCGATGTCGTGTATCTCCGGCTCCGTCCAGCGCACGAACACGCTTTCCCATTCGGGCGCGTCCAGTTCCTCTTCAGTGGCTTCCCCGGCAATAAAAACACCGAGTTGAAGCGGCATTTCCTCTTCCTTCGCTTCACTCCACAAAGTCCGCAAAGGAGGAATTTTCGTATCGAGCGCGAATATAGCGAGTGGCGTAGACATAACGAGACCGATCCTTCTTCTGCAAATTCTTCTGTCAATAGAATACCGCATCTCAGCCCGAAATCGGACTCTTCCTCTTTCCCCATGCAAACTAACCTGAGAAATATCGGAAAGAGACCCGCATTTTGTGCAGTAATCTCCACTTGTAGATCGGGCAATAATCTTTCTGGAAAGAGCGTATGAAATGCAGGTGACGGCGTGAACAAACAAAGTGTTCTCTTCATCAACACTCGAAGCGAGCTCGGTGCGGATGTCGCCGTGCATTTTTCCCTCATTCAACATTTCGATCCCCAAACAATCGAGGTGCATATAGCCACCAATCGAAATGCAAAGGATTACGAAAAGGCTCTTGATATTTTACGCGCCGTGAAGGGCGTCCGGGTTCTCGGAATGGACCTGGGACACGAACTGGAGCAGGAAGAAAGCCCGGATCGTAAATCCGGTAAGTTCAGCAAACTTGCAAAGTTCAAGAAAGTAGCGGGAGCGACGAAAAACGTGGGGGCTTTGTTCTCGCTTTTTCGGTTGGCGCGTTATGTCGTTGTCAATCACATAGAGGTGATTCATTCGACGGATCGCCCCCGTGATGCGGCTCTGTCAACTTTGCTGGCAAAACTGACCCGTCGTAAAAATGTCATTCACGCGCACATCAAGTGGTATCCGAACATGGGCCGCCTGACGGAGTGGGCATTACGCGAATGTACGGTTGTCCTGACGATTTCAGAATTTTCCCGGAAGTCATTTGTGGAGGGGGGCATTCCCGCCTCCAAAGTGGCAATGGTTTATAACTCAAGCGACTCGAAAAAGTTCATTCCGACGACGTCTCACGCAGATGAGTTGCGAAAAACATTAAATTTACCAGTGGCGACTCCTTTAGTCGGCATTGTGGCACGGATTATGCTCTACAAAGGACAGAGGGAACTTATTCGTTCGTTCGCCATAGTAAAGCAAGTCATTCCCGAAGCGCATCTTGCGATTATCGGCAAAGAGGACACACGTACAAGCGGAGACGGCTACAAGGCGCAACTGGAAACCCTTGTCGCGGAACTCGATCTAACCGATTGTGTTCATTTTGTGGGCTGGTCGAACGCGATGCCCTCCGTAATGTCCGAGTTGGACGTGCTTGCGATGCCAAGTTGGGAAGAACCGTTCGGATTAGCCGTCACTGAGGCGATGCTGTGCGAACGTCCTGTGGTCGGGTTCGCTTCGGGTGCTTTGCCTGAAATTGTACTTGATGGTAAAACCGGGTGCCTGACGCCGCCAATGGACACTGAAGCCTTTGCAAACGCATTGATTGGGCTACTGAAAAACCCTGCGCTCCGCGAGGAGATGGGCAAAGCGGGACGCCGACGCGCCATTGAGCATTTTTCGCCGGAGGAAAAATCGGCCCAGGTCGTCCTCCTTTATCGGGCAATGGGCGAGGGTGCGTTCTCCTCGTCTCTTGAAAAAATTTAAGAACGATGATTGATGTAGGACTTTATCTCCCATGAACCGAACTCTTTTTCTGGTGAACCCGCCCGAACGTAAAGGCTACTCCAACGAGCGATCTCAATCCGCCGGATTAGGGGTTTCGCGCCGCCTTAAACCCTGGGAAAACGATTTCCTTTTCCTGCCCCCGCCTGATATGATGCTGGTGGCGGCGGTAGCGGAACAGCAGGGCTTGAACGTCCATGTCGTTGACTTTTTGCTTGACCGATTGCCCGCCCCTTCCGCACACAAGGAACTGGAAAAGCGCATCGAGCAAGAAGCCGCAAAAGATAAGGACGCCGAACTCTGGATCGGATTGCGTCTGTCGATTCCCACGCTTCTTGTAGACCTCGCTTTCGCCGAAACGATCAAAAAGCGGTTTCCCCGCTCCAAGTTGTTCCTTTTTGGCGTTGTCGTCATGTCTACCGTAGATCACTGGATCGGGCAAACATCCGCCGATGCCATTCTCTATGGTGAGCCGGAAGCGATTGTCGGTGGAATGTTCGCGGCGGCACACGAGTGGAAAACCGCAACGGGAGTAATAGACCCGAAGACTTTCCTTCCAATGAAAGGCGAAGCCCTTTTCGACGGCTCACTTCAGTCCCGCTACAAGGATTGGGTGCTGGTAGACAATCTCGCCGAAGTCCCCTTTCCCGCTTACCATTTGTTGCCACTGGAACGCTACAGCCTGACCGAAAAGACCGAAGATTGTTTTGTCTATGTGACTGCAAGCCGGGGTTGTCCGATTGGGTGTACGATGTGTCCCTATATGTTGCACGAAGGACGCCCGTTACGTATTTCGACGGCAGACCGCGTCGTACAGGAAATGGCATGGCTCAACAAAACATGGGGCATCCACAAATGGCGATTTCGTGACCCGAACTTTGGCTTTAACCGTAAACTCGTGCGGGAAATCCTGACCAAAGTGGTAGATCAAAACATCAAAATGTCCGCTACCGTTGAAGTCAGCCTTGAAGTCGTGGATGATCCTTTGATTGAACTCATGGCAAAAGCAGGCGTCAAAACGATTACTACAGGTATTGAGACCGCCGACGCCGCCTGTATGGAGAGCATCGGGCAGAAACTTGCGATTAATGACAAACTCCGACAGAAAATTGCGGTGGCAAACGCCCTCGGAATCCACGTTTACGGAACTTTTGTGATCGGCGCACCCGAAGAAACATGGGACAGCGTCGAGCGCACGATAGATTACTCAAAGACGATGGAGTGTGAGTGCACCTTTACAATTATGACGCCTTTTCCCGGCACCCCGATGTACTATCGCGCTCTTGAAGAGGGATTGCTCAACCGTGAAATGACCTACGACAAGTGGGATTCCTACACCCCCACCGTCCGATCCCGACACCTTACGACAAGCGATCTGGCTCTGGCACGCTGGTGGGCGCGACTGGAATTGATTGTCCCTTATCGTCTTGCACAGGCAAAACGCGAGGGGGGTTCCGCCTACCGAAAGCAGTGGGCGAAACTCGTACCGCGTCAACTCGCGCTGAGATATGTTCGAGCAGCAGTTGCTTCTCGACGACGCAAAGGCTCACCTACCGTGATGCCACCCGCAAACTTCACCGACCGCAAATTGGAAAAAATTACGCTTTCACTCCGAAGTGAGTAGTCTTCCTCGTAAGGGGCAACGATGCTT
>JACMPS010000534.1 GCA_014377395.1 Chthonomonadaceae bacterium | reverse complement strand
ATGGCTGGAAGCCATGAGTGTCGCTCCCGGTACTGCCGAACGTCAGACAGCTAACCGCCGCCGCATTGAAGTACCAGAGCCTGCCCCTCCCGGCGGTGACAACTCTTTCTAAATCGGGTAACTTCCATTTGTTTCGCCCCCTGTGATTATGCCCTTAAAGGAGACAATGACATGACGATGACCGAAAAAAACTCGGCGGGCAAGTCCGCAATCACCCTCACTGAAGAGCAAAAATACCTGTTCGATACGCGGGGCTGGCTTTTGTTCCCGTCCGTGTTGACCGACACTGAAATCTCAGAAATGAAGGATTACTGCTATCGTCTTCGGCAAGACGGAGCGAGTCTACCTTTGCACGAACGCTCATCTATCGGGGGACCCCTGCTCTCTCTGGCGGATCACCCGGTGGTCTTGGCGATGATGAACGAATTTGTCGCTGACCCGCATCTGAGCAGCGAGACGGGCTATGGCTTCCGTCTTGAAAACTCGTTTCTGGCACTCCGCAAAGCCGGGGACACGAATTTCGGACCGCATGGCGGCGGGGGATTGCTCAGTCACGGCTACAACTCTCACCTGTATCGTCAACACGAAAACTCGGTTTATGCGGGGTTGTCACGGGCAGTCTGGGGACTGAATCCCGTGAAAAAGGGCGAGGGCGGCACTAAATTTCTGACGGGAAGTCACAAGGCGGCGTTTCCTGCCCCCGCTTCCACGCAGGACGAACATTCACCACTATGGGAAGAGTATGAGTGTCCTGCGGGTTCGGTGTTGTTTTTCACGGAGGCAATCACGCACACGGGGGCGAAGTGGACGAACACGGAAGTGGATCGTGTGGCGATTTTTAATTGTTACAATTCGATTGGCAGTCGGTGGCATCAGTGGGAGCCAAACTCGGACGCAGTGGCAACAATGTCTCCGCTTCAGCGTAGCCTGTTTCGCCCGGTTTGCTGTCAGGACAATCTCGTTTAGAGGGTGTTGAAAGGAGGCAGTCCGGGGAATAAATTCCCTGGCTAAAGACAAGCGAAGTCCACCTGCGTGGACTGAGATGGTAGCCCCTTAAGACCCTACACTTTTTAACATATGTCTGAGGAGTTGACAATGATCGTGATTTATCAAAGGTGTCTTTTCTAGACGTAGGGAGTGCGCTAATCGTAGTATACTCCCCCGTCTGGAGGAGAACTGATGAAAAACATGGGACGGGCGTTGCGCCGCTATCATCGAGAACGCATGATTGCGCGTAGCCTTAAATCGTTCATGGCGTTAAGTGTGCCGGAGGAAAATCGCCTGAGAGTAGCATTGGGCCGCTCTAAGAACAGACAAAAGTGTTCGTGCTTTATGTGCGGGCATCGGCGGGAGTGGCATGGTCTGACGATGCAGGAGTTGCGGCAACTGAACAAAGAGAAGCACGATACTGAGGGCAAATATGTGGGTCGAGACCAACAAACTCCCTGATCTGGCGGGCTGTGTCTGCACGGCTTTGCTGTGTCAGCAGTTCTGGTATCGTGGAGAACTATCGGCGGATGCCAATGTTGTCTTTCTGGAAACGGACGGGCAACAATGGCACCGCTTTTCTATTGATGCGGGTGAGGTTTTCTGGAGGCTGGTAGCGTCTCCCGACCTGATTGAAACCTCCTCCGAAGACGAATTCCACTACCCCCACGTAGAAATCGGTGAAGGCTTAAACCTGATTGGAAAGAGGATCACCGGGATTTCCCTCGTTCGGGAAGAGAGGAAAACCTCCCTTGTTCTGGCTTTTTCCGATAATAGCCAATTATGCTTGCACAACGAACAAGACATCAGCCGTCTTGAATTTAACCAAACGTGAAGCCTTTATTGTCGAGTACCGGAGAAAACAATAGAAATATCAGTCCATGACAACCGTTTGATTTCGTACTGCGTCTTGAGCGAAACCCGTGAAATTCGTTTGCAAACGATCTATGAAGACCACGAACCCTATGAATATACGAACGTGATTTTTTCCGGTGTGATTGCCTATCACTTCCAGCAAGACAGTTTTGGAACCATTATTTTTGACATTGAGGAAACGGATGTCGCCCAACTTTATGCCGAGAATCGAGAGCGGTTTGAATCCGGACGTAATTATGGATGGCCTGGAGGTTGGAACAAATCGGAAGAAACGATACTGGATTACCTTGTTTCGAGTGGCATCAAGGGTTTTGCACTGTCTTCTTCCTGTGGAATGGATGGGTGGGTAATGGCGCAAACGATGAGCAAAATTGCAGTAAGTGCGCCGTCTTGAAAATCGCCCGATGTCTCTGTTACTTGTGTGGAATCTCTTTCCGTGATTGGATAAACTCGAAACCCCATAGCAACCTACCGGTGAATTTACTCCGCCGGGTTCTGCTTTCTTGCGCCTTCCCCTAGCCGACAGCCCTCTCTTTCGGGTATGGTAATGTCAACGGAAAATCCCCGCGACAGAACAAACCCATGCCTAAATCTTTACCCATTCACCCTGACGCTGTGCGACAACGCGGCTTTCTCGAATTCACGCCGATCCCGCTTAACCAGTACAGTCGCAACCTTTCCACCGAAGCGGAGCGACATTCCCGCGAGTCCCTGCTACGGATTCACCGGGACATGGCACTCATTCGCGCCTTTGAGACAATGCTCGACGAGGTGAAAATCAAGGGAGCCTTTGCGGGGATCGCCTACAATCACCGGGGACCCGCGCACCTTTCGATTGGTCAGGAAGCCTCTGCTGTCGGTCAGGCGTTTGCCCTCGAACCGGGCGACGCTATTTTCGGTTCGCATCGCAGTCATGGAGAAACGCTTGCGAAAGGGCTTTCCGCGATTCACAAACTCGATGATGAATCGCTCACCACAATCATGGAGGAGTATTTCGATGGCGAGATTTTGCGTGTGGTCGAGCGCGACTTCACGACGCCCGATTCCGTCCATACTCCTTCGCTTTCGATCAAAGAATTAGCCGTTGACTTCTTGCTTTACGGCACACTTGCAGAGATTTTCGGCAGGGAAACAGGCTTTAATCGGGGCATGGGCGGCTCCATGCACGTCTTCTTCACACCGTTCGGCATCTTCCCCAATAATGCGATTGTGGGCGGTTCCGCAGATATTTCGGTGGGGGCGGCACT
>JACMPS010000533.1 GCA_014377395.1 Chthonomonadaceae bacterium | reverse complement strand
TGCGAAAAATGAATACTACAGTGCTCTTAATCCGGCTTACAATTGCAAAAATGCGCCTTATGAGACAGTGGAAGAGTTGCTTCTCGTCAAAGGGATAACACCCACAATTTTATATGGAAACGCCTCCGGTTCCGCCATTTCGCAAAGCGATCTTCAATCCGCACAATCCGCGAGTGCCAATTCTGCGGGGGGCAGTCTCTCTTTCGGTTCCTCTTCGTCTCGTAGCGGAACCCGACAGGCACCTCAACCCGGTCAGGCGGGACAGGGAAATAACGGAGGACAGGGCGGACAAAACGGGCAAGGGAGCGGTCAAAACGGAGGGCAGAATGGACAGAACGGGCAAGCAAACCCAACAGGACAAGATGCACAGCCTCAGGATGACGCCGCTCAGTTTCAGGACATTTTCACCAACAGCCACATTCCGCTTTCCGAACTCTTAACACCAACCAGTCGCGAACGCAACATTTCTGCAGACGGTCAACCGCGAGTCAATATCAACACCGCCACGCAAGAGGAACTCACTCAAAAACTGAGCCTTCCTGCGAACGTCGTTCGTAACCTGATCAACTATCGAAACGGCGGCGACGGAGGAGTCGGGGGCGGGCGTCCCCGTAACCGTCCCAACGGAGGGCAAAACGGTCAGGGGGGCGGTCAAAATGGGCAGGGTGGCAATGGGGGTCAGGGGAATAACGGAGGACAAGGCGGCGGACAAAACGGAAACGGGCGTCCAAGACAAAACGGCGGACGCCCCCGCCTTAATCGTCCCCGCATCTTTTCCCGAAGCGCAAATGATCTAACCGCAGAATCGAACACACGACAGGCGGCTCCCGCACCCGGCAACTCCAGACCAAATGGCGGCAATGGAGGACAAAACGGAGGAGGGAAACCCCGACCTAATGGTGGGCAGGGCAGCTACGGAGGGCAAGGCGGCGGAAACGGGGGCGGGCAAAACGGAGGACAAAATGGACAGGGAGGCACGGGCGGCGCAAAGAAAACGTTCCGCACGATTGGTGATCTGCTTGAAGTCAACGGCATTACTCGCTCCGTCATGCAGAAAATCGCTGATAAAGTGACGATTGACGATGCCACCGTGCGCGAAAATGTGGTCAACATCAACACCGCCCCTTCTGAGGTTCTTGCGACTGTTCCCGGCATGACTCGCACGATGCTCGATGCGATTATCGGTTATCGTGGGGGCGGGCAAGCGTTTCAGACGCTCGGCGACCTATTCACACTACAGACAATTCAGCGTGCCGATTTTGAGAAGGCAATTGGCTCACTGACCACGAAATCATCCCTTTACACAGTGCGAGTCAAAGTGAAAATGCCCAACAGTTCGGGAATTTACGCAACAACCGCTCTTGTGGAATTGACCGAAAACGGACCCCGCATCCGGCAATGGCGTGAGGTTTCACGCTCTCCCGGCTGGAGTCAATGGATTTCGTCCCCTGTTTTGCCGCAACCCGGACAATCAAGCGCCCCCGAAGCGGGGGATGACTCGGCAACCCCTTCGCCACAGGGACAAAATGGGGCAAACCGCTAAAAACCGATCTCTTACTTTCAATAATGACTATTACCTCAACACAACGAAAAACACCTCTCTCCCGTCAAACCTCCCCCTCCAGCACAACAGGGATCGGGATTGATCTCGGTTCCGCCTCCGTGCGCGTCGCCGAAGTGGAAATGACCGGCGAAGGCGGCGGGCGTGTTCTTCGCAAAGGCAAAGCCGAACTGCCTGTCAATGTCTGGAATAATTTGCCTACAAACGGTTCCAGCCTCACGCTTTCTATTCGTGAAGCCCTTGCTTCCGCAGGAATCAGCGAAAAAAATGTAACGGTAGGATTGCCCCGGCGCCTTGTTACCCTGCGGCAAGTGCGGTTGCCCCATGCCCCCCCGGATCAGTTGCGGAGTATGGTGGCTTTCGAGGCACAGCAACACATTCTTTTCTCGGTAGAGGACGTGATTCTGGACTACTTCATCATTCCTGAGACCGCAGGTTATGGGGACGACATGATCACGGTGATGCTGGCGGCGGCACAACGTTCCCTTGTCTCCGAAGTGATGGGGTGTTGTGAACGCGCCGGATTATCGGTTTCACGCCTGACGGTTTCCGCCCTCGCCCTTGCGGAGAATATCGCCCTTGAGAGAGACGCAACCGCCGTTATTGACATCGAACCGGGTGAAGTTGACCTTGCAATGGTTTCCGAAAAGCGTTTGCTGTTTACACGCTCTTCCGCTGTTGAAACTTCCAATCTCGTCCCCGATGTCGCCAATCAGCGACTCGCCGACGAAATCAGCCGCTCTCTTACCGCTTACGCCAACGAAAATCGTCAGACGCCCCTGCAACAGATTTTTATCACGGGAAGTGCGGAAGCGGAAATCCGGTTGCTGGAAAACTCACTTCCCGACCTGCTCGAAATGCCCGTGCGCCGCTTGCGAACCCGCATTTTGCTCGGCGATGAAACCGATGCGTATGCAACCGCCGTTGGCGTCGCGCAACAATCCCGCAAAGACGGCATCGGGCAAATTAACCTTGCACCGCGTGAGCGTGAAGAGAAACGCGCCGAGTCCGCAAAAAAGCAAAAGCAGTGGGGCGTTGTTCTTGCGGGGGCATTGGTGGTAGGAAGCGGACTAATCTGGCTTCAATCCTCCGTCTCAAAAGCACAGAAACAAGAACAGAATATCCGAAGAGCGAACCGGGAGTTTCAGGACATCACGGCGGCACTTGATGCGAAAAAGAAGAGCGTTGCAAAACTAAAAGGCTTTGAGACGGAACTCGCGGGAGGGATTTCCCGGAAACAGCCGCTCATTGATGTGCTTTATGCGATTGATGACTGTGTACCTCGCTCTCCCGACATCTGGCTGACGCAGACGAATTTTGACCGGGGCGGAACAATCACCTTGCGCGGCGAAACGAAAAACGAAATGGCGGCAACGGATTTTGTGCTGGCGTTGCAACGATCCGGTGCATTTTCTGAGGTACGACTTGGCTACATGGGCGAGACTCAAACGCAGGAAGCTTCTCAAGTCACTCAAGCCGATCCGCTTCCGACACCCGCTCCGACTGCTGTTGTAGCGACGGCTACCAATCCCGTCTTGCCGGGGCTTCCCGCTCCCGGCATCACTCCCCAACCCCCTCCGGGTACGGGAGCAAACAGAGTCAGTGCCACGCCACCCAAACCGGGAGTGAACGGGGCAAATGCCGCTCTGTCGAGACCGGGTGCACCGGGTGCGAATGTGACGCTACCCACCGTTCCAAACACTGTTCCCGCGACTAAACCGATTGCGCCAAAGCCGAAGCCCCTCACTAAAAAGGTGCCGCACACGAGTTTCATTGTGACCTGCCGAATTAATCCCGGTGCGAAAACACTGATTCCGGTGAATCGAGAGCGCAAGCAAAACGCGATCAAAAGTACAAGTTCAATAAATAAATCCTTAACTTCCCCGCTTCTCGAAAGCGATAACACGAAGGATGAAGGCGACAGTGCCGAAGGGAGTACGGATGCAACCCCGTGAACGTAATCTATTCATTGTAGCGGGGGTTGTGGTTCTGGGAGCCGCCCTCTTTTCCATTCTCAACCCGTCTGGAGCCACCGCCGCTAAAAAAGGGATTTTCCTTCCTGTGGCGGAGGCGGAGGCAAAGCGCGAGACGAGCCTGAAAGAACTCCGACAGATCAATCTTTCAAGTGGAACAATCGAACCCAATATCGAAAAAATGTCGTTCAATCGTCCTGCGGAGGAGCTTATTCCCCGCGTCGTGCGTGATCTGCAACGCATCGCCAAGCAGTCCAATATCCGGTTGCAGGAGGTGAAGCCTCAACGCTCACGTCCGCTCACTTCGGGGCAGGGAGAAAAGGTACCGATAGACATTCGGTTCCGCGCCCCTTTTCAACCCAATGTCACCCGTTTTCTCTATTTCGTAGAAGCGCCCGAAGGGAAAATGGCAATTGAAAAATTCAATATCACGACGGGAGACGCAAAAACCCGTTCCGTTGATGTTTCCGCTCAAATCGTTGTTTTCACCAGAGTGCTGAGTGTGACGACGGACTCTTCAGGAGGAAAATAATCATGTCTTCTTTTCAGAAAAACCAGAATATTATCTTGTTCGGTACGGTCTTTGTCTTCTGTGGCGGGCTACTGACCCTTTCCGTCCGCAACAACGCGCAGGACGCGCAATCTTCCGGCACTAAAAAAGCCGTTTCGATAGAGTCACCGAAAACCGATGCCGGGGAAAGCAAGCCCTCTTCGCCAAATCGCCCTGCCATTGAATTTTACACGGGCGGAATTCGAGGGAATCTTTTCAGTGCGCCTCAGCCTCCGAAGGCAAAACCCGCTCCGATCCCAAAGGCTCCACCAAAAGTGAAACCCATTCCCGTGCCAATCGTCAAACCTCCGGTTGTCGTGCCAATCGTCATCAACCCCTTTGCGGAGTGGAAATACACCGGAACCGTCAAGATGAATGATCAGATACTTGCTCTCTTGGAGAATAGCGGCACCAAAGAAGGGCGTTATGTGCGTGTCAATGAGGCTTTCGATGGTGGCGCGACCATTGCGGTGATCACAGAAAACGGCGTAACTTTGCTGGCGGCAGGGAAGCCTTACCTTATTGCCAAGCAAATGGAAGGCAGTCTGATTCCCCTTAATACACCGACTGGGCCCGCACCGGGAACCCCTCCGCCTGGTACGCCTCCTATGCCGGGATTCCTTCCCACTGGAAGGATAATAGCCCCTCCCGGTGGCACCGTCACGCTTCCCAATGGTCTGCAACTGGACGCGGGGCGAGCGCGTTTTCGAAACAATCGCCTCAATAGACGCTTTAACCAGTAATCTTAGTTTCACATTCTTAGTGCCTCAGTTGGAAACAAAACAGAGACCCGCACGGAGTAATTTTTAGATATGAATCGAACTCAGCTCGCCGAAACCTACCGACGGCGCACCCGAATTGCCGCACTCGCCGCCACCCTGACTATCGGGACAGTGCCTGTGCTAGCGCAGACAACCCCTACAAAGGCAGAGACAACCCCTACAAAGGGGCAAACAAAGCCCTCTCGCTCCACACAAACGCCCCCGGCAAATCAAACGGTCCCTGCCCTTCCGAAAAAGGGGGGGACTGTCACTCGCGTGGTGCCGATGCCGAAAGGCGACGGTAAAAATCCAACGGTTACACCAACAGCGACAACCCCCGCTCCCCCGCCGCCCCTCACGACGGCTTCACCGGGAACAACATTCACCTTTGATTATCGCGGTGCCGACATCATGAATGTGCTACGATTTTACGCCCAGATGTCCGGGCTAAATGTCACAGTTGACCCCGGGCTCAATGGACAGGTTACGATTATCAATCCGAAGCCCGTTTCGCTGGATGAAGCCTTTAAGATTTTGCAGTCGGTGCTGGTCGTGCGCGGATTCACCGCCGTCAAGGACGGAACGGTTTTAAGCGTTGTTCCCTTGGATCGCGGCGTTCGTTCGACTCCGCTTGTTTCCAATGGTCTTGATGAAAACGGAAATCCGAAAACAAACTCGCAAAATCAGATTATGACGCAGGTGATTCCGCTTGAAAACGTGGATGCGGAAGCCCTTGCCAAAGAGTTGGATCCCCTGAAATCGGTGGGTGCCTCACTGATCGGTTCGCCGGGAACAAACGCCCTTATTATCACGGATACCGCCTCCAACGTCGAGCGCTTTATCAAAATGGTGGACGCTCTCGACAAGACCTCCAATAACACCGAGTTGAAAGTTTATCCGCTCAAGCGAGCCGAAGCCTCTGCAATTACCGACATTATCAACAATCTGTACAAACAGATCACCACTCGCGGACGTGGCGCAGGAGCACCTCCAGGGTCGCCTCCTCCTCAACCCGGTCAACCTCAGCAGGGCGGAGGTCGTCCTGCAGTTGTTGCGGTAGCGGACGTGCGAACGAACTCCGTTATCGTCGTTGCCTCGCCTGACAATCAAGAGCAGGTGGCAAGGACAATTATCGCTCGCCTTGATGACGACGACTCGAATACCCTTGACACGAAAATTCGTAAGGTCATTTACGCCGATGCTCAACAGGTTGCGAATCTAGTCAACACCGTTCTCTCAAACCAGCGTGCAAGCGGGGCGGGCGGCGGACAAAACGCCTCCTTCGGGCAACGCAACTTCGGCGGGTTCAACCCGTTTGGCGGAGGCAACGATCAGCAACAAAGTGTTTCCAGTACCGATCCGTTCGGTAAAGTCGCCGCTGATCCACGCACAAACACTCTCCTCATTTCGGCAACCCCGGAGCGTATGCGGAAGATTTCGGAACTGATTGATCAACTCGATGTCGAGGTTCCCATCGAGTCCACCACTTTTGTGATTCCTTTAATGAATGCACAGGCACAGGACGTTTCGGCGGCACTGAAACAGGCGTTTTCGACGGACAACCAACGCTCTGGTGATACCTACAACTTTGGCGGGGGTGGAAACAACAATGGCGGCAATGGCAACCGTCGTCAGCGTATTAATCGCCGCTTCAATGCCGGGGGTGACTCAAACAGTGGTCGAGCCGTTCCTCCCGGCCCCCCTAACGCTCCCGGAGACGCCCTGCAAAGCAACGGTTATGACGGACCCGACAGCGGCTCGGCAATTCCGCAGGGCGTCTCCGGCACAATGACCGCCGACGGCTTTGTTCCCAACGAGACCGGCAAACAGGGCACCACTCCAGAACGGACTCGCCAGTACTACGGACGCTACGGATATGGATATGGCGGCGGCGGACGAAGTATCGGACAAAGTGGCGGTCCGCAGTACGGGAGAGGACGCGAGGGGGCCTATTCCAACCTGCTCCAGTTGCAAAACAATGTGTTCGTTACGCCGTCGCCGGGTGGAGACAGCATCGTCGTCACCACTACACCGGACAATATCAAAACGCTCCAAGAACTCGTCAAGCAACTCGATGTCGTTCAGCGTCAGGTGCTGATCGAAGTGATCGTCGCCGAAGTCACGCTCGATCAAAATCAGAAACTCGGTTCGTCACTGTCAGGCGTTTTCAAGAACATTTTCAACCGTACAAATAACGCACAGGCACGATTGAACCTGACGCCGGGAAACTCAGGGAATATTTTCGATGCCAACGCCCTCGGCGGACAATTCAATGTCACGGGAATTGACTACACAGCGTTGTTGCAAGCAATCTCTACCGACAACAAAGTGAAAGTTCTCTCAACACCGAGCATTTTCACCTCGAATAATCAGGAAGCCGTCATTGAAATTGTGACCTCCATTCCCTATATTAGCGGTCAAAATGCGGGCGCTTTCGGGGGGAACACGGTTTCCAACACCGTTGAATTCCTGAGAGTCGGCTTTAATCTGAACGTCCTGCCCGTCATCACCCGGCAGGGACTCGTGACAATTGACGTGGCACAGGAAGCAAGTGACCTGCTACGCTTCGAGACATTGGGAACCGGAAACGCCGCAATCCGAGTGCCGAGTACCAACGTTCGCTTTGCAAACACACTCGTCACGGTGCAAGATGGTGAAACGGTAGCCATTGGCGGCTTAATCCGGGACAGCCAGGGAACGAACATCACCAAAGTTCCGATTCTAAGCGAAATTCCATTGCTCGGTCAATTCTTCCGCGCTCGTGAAAAAACGCGAAGCCGCACCGAACTCGTTATCTTTATGACGCCCCGAATCGTGACCTCAGCCGCCGAATCCCGTGCGATGACCCAGCGTATCGGCAGTCACATCGTGAAGGAAATTCCCGATCTGAAAACTCAGGAGACAAACCTGAACCCTAAAAATGGGGATCGTCCCATTATGAAGCCCCACTAAACAAGCGGATCACTCTCGTTCCTCTCCCTCTTGTGCAAGGGGGAGGTTAGGAGTGGGTTGATATGTACCATATTTCCTAACCTTATTTCAATTTGCTCTTTTACTTTGTCAAGAAAGTTGTTCCTGGCTCTCTCACAGGATCTCCCTGAGCGCAAAGCGGACAATCCTCCGGCGAAAAAGTCACAGCTTCAACCGTCAACAGAGCCTCTTGTCTCAAACCGAGAAGGACGGTTCCTCCGCTTCGATCCACCAGCACCGCCGTTCCCACAATTATTGCTTTATTTTCGTGAGCAAGTTCCAAACATTCCCTCAAGGCTCCCCCGGAAGTCAAAATATCGTCTACAATAAGAGTGCGAGTTCCTGCCGGAAGAGTGAACCCCCGTCGCAGGGTGCGCTTACCGTCTTCCTTTTCCGCATAGAGGGCTTTGACACCGAGTTGGCGAGCCGTCTCCAGTGCCAGCAAAATGCCGCCTGTTGTGGGGCCCATCACGACTTCAATCTTTGCATCGGCGTAACGACGGGCAATCTCACCGCAGAGTCTTTGCACAATATCCGGGTGCTGAAGTACCCTAAATTTCTCCCAGTATTCAGCACTGTGTCTGCCGGAAGAAAGCCGAAAATGCCCATTTAGCAAGGCATTGGCATTTAAGAAGAGGGTGCGTACTTCTTCTTCGGTGAGCGGTTCCATAAATCTATCGGTCTCCTTTTTCTAGATCGCTCAAAGTATACCCGCCTGTTGTGGTAAGAACGAAAAAACAAGATAAGCGCGATCACACCTCGAACTCAAAGGCAAAAAATGTCATTCAGGCAAACTCTAAGAATAATTGGCGTGTTGCTTTTGTTACTCCGCACTTGTACGGGATTCACTCAAATACCTGCACACATAAAAGCGGCGGCAGGTAAAATTGAAATTACTCCGAAAACTTCGGTTTATCTTGCGGGCTACGGTATCGGGCGCAAAAGCACAGGGGTGCATGATCCCCTTTCAGCGCGTTGCTTGATTCTCGAAGTCAACGGCGAAAGAGTTGCCTTTGTCTCCTGCGACCTGATCGGAATTTTTCATCGGGACGTAGAGGAGATTCGTCGTCAAATTAAAACGCTCACCCCGGATCATGTGATGATTTCCGCGACGCACACTCATTCGGGACCCGACACGCTCGGTCAGTGGGGACCCAATCTTGCGGTATCAGGCGTAGACAAGGTCTGGTTTACAGAGACAAAGCACGAAATCGCCGCTCTGGTAGACCGTCTTTCCACGAAATTGGAGATGGCTACGCTTACCTGCGGCGTATCGGGTGACGCCCCGCCGATCTCTAAAAATATCCGTGTGCCCCGTATTCTGGATCGTGAAGTTGGCGTCTTACAAATCAATGGCACGTCAGGGAATTCGATAGCCACCCTCGTCAATTTCGCGTGTCACCCCGAAATTCTCGATACGCGCCAGATCACGGCGGATTTTCCGGCGGCACTCTATCGCACCGTCGAAACAAAAACTGGCGGTGTCTGCCTTTATCTCAATGGAGCGCAGGGCGGAATGATTACCGCAGACTTCGATGAGACTGAAACGCCGCGAGGACAAAACTGGAAAGCCGCAGAAAAGTTAGGCAGTGATCTCGGTAATTTCGTGCTGAATTTTCTCCCCCAATTAAAACCGCTCACGCCGAAAACTCTGACTTTACAGCACAAGTTGTTTACCGTCCCTATGGAGAACCCCCGCTTTATCGCGCTTACTAAACTCAAGGTCTTCCCCCCCGAACTGATCAAAAACGGAGAGGTCGAAACCGAAGTAAACCGCATCACTCTCGGCGATTGTGAACTATTGACGCTTCCCGGAGAGGCACTGCCGAATATCGGTCTTTATCTCAAAACGAAAATGCACGGCAAATTCAAGTTTTTGCTGGGGTTGACCAATGATGAACTTGGCTACATTCTCACGCCCGAAGATTTTGTTCTCGATCTCTACAAATATGAAGCCTCAGTTTCCGTTGGAGAGCAAATGTCGCCGCGTATGATCGAAAACTTACTTTCCTTACTCACTTCGCAAATGTCCCAAGGTAAAAAAACGCTCTCACCATGAACCTCGAAAATGCCCGACGCCTGATCACTCGTCTGCCCTCCGAAGCCCTTGTTCTTGACGTGGGAGGCGGAGCCTCTCCGTTTCCTCGCGCCGATTACGTCATTGATGCCCTTCCTTTCGAGGCGGCGGGGGCGGGAAGCAACGAAAGTGTGCATCGCTCTCTGGGTTTCAGTCCACGTTATTCTCATAAAACATGGGTACAGCACGATCTTTGTAGCCGCACTCCCCTGCCCTTTTCGGATCGGCAATTTGATTTCGTCGTCTGTTCGCACCTCCTCGAAGACGTGCGCGATCCTATCGGTGTTTGCGGGGAACTGATGCGCGTGGGAAAGGCGGGTTATATCGAAGTACCTTCACGCATTGAGGAACAAAGTTTAGGCGTCGAACACCCTCTTTACGCGGGTTATTATCATCACCGCTGGCTGATCTCCAACGAAAATGAAACGCTTGTTTTCCGCCATAAACCCCACAATCTCCACTCGGTTCGCTCGGCTATCGTGATGAAATTAAAGCCGGGTTGGAAAGTCAATCCCGATCATGCCATTGTGACTCTTGAGTGGAACGACAAACTCGCCTTCGAGGAGCGACTGGAGTTTTCCGAAGCAAAAACAAAGAGCGAACTCATCGAGTTCGCTCAGCGTTCAAGGCAACTACCTTTGCTCAGTGTTCCTGTTCCCATGTCCGTGAATACCCGACTGAAACGCCACCTCTACTTCTGGCGTCTGGAGCGTGGCAGGGATTAAGGGGCTGAATCGTCCCTGCCGATTTTGTGCCTCATTCTTCCTGCGGCTATTAGAGCCAGAAAGCGTTTGTATTGCGTGACGTTCCCCAAAGTGAATCAAAACGCGCCCACTTGACGCCAATCCGCAAAAAGATAGTTCGCGCCTTCGCTGTGACGAGTTGCCGCAACTTGTTCGATCAATCGCTTTTGTGGCAGTCTGTCCAGCGGCAGGTAAGGGTCACGGGGCTTGGATCGTCCCATTTCCCACCAATGAAAATGGTCATCGTCCGTTGGCTCGATCACATAAACTTTCAGGGCGGGAGTTTGCACCTGTGCCAGCGTTTCGCCGAATTCAAACAGTCCATTGACCGAGTACGAAACGTGAAACTCTGTTTTGTCTCCCTCTTTCACAAGCCGTGAGGACGGGTCGCTCGGACAACGCCAGACACCCTGATTTTTGCTGTTGCGGATGTAGGGGCGCACAAGTTCGATAAAATGAGGCTCATAATCGCCCCCGCTATCGAACGTAGCGAGTGGATCGGAAGCAGGTTCGTGCCCCAGAGGAAAATGCTCGTTATAATCCTGCAAATATAAAGCGGCGGCAAGCCCGATCTGTTTTTCATTGGAGAGACACGAGGCTTGCCGTCCCGTATCACGCGCATGGGAAAAGACAGGAAAAAGCAGGTCGACAAGAACCGTAATAATTGCGATTACGACAAGAAGTTCGATCAAAGTAAAGGCACATTTTCTCAAATACATCAGAGATTTCTCTTTCCGGATTTACGGATAGCCTATGGAACGTGCTGAAAAATCCTCCGCTTTTGTCTTCAGGACTATCGGCGGAGCCGCAAGCGGCGAATTTATTCCGCCGTCTTCTGTTTCTTTGAGGGCTTAGAAAGATTATACAAGTACATCGTTAGACAAATTTGAGAGTTGGATAAGAGTCTCATGAGAAAACGAGGTGTATTTGCTTCCTATTCTTACGCAAAGGGAATTTTGCTATTTAGCGGAAAAACGTTTATACGTCTGCTACAGGAATGGATTCCGCGCTCGGAAGCGTGCCGCCCTATATGGACAAAACTCGTACGCCTTACTCGTACTTGCCGGGTCAACCGGAAGGTTTCAGGAGACAAAAGGAGAGGACATCACCACTGCCTTTGCCTTGAGTCCACGCAGGTGGAAGTCCTGCGAACCGTTGAGCAGGAGTTTGTGATTGGATGTACCTGTAGACCATTGAGCAGGAGTTTGTGGTTGGGGTGCTCTTGTAGCCGGGGAATTTATTCCCCGGACTCCCTTTGTGCGTAACTTGAGCGGGTTACTTTTTAGGTTTCAGCGTCGTGTCCACTGCAACGGGAACATTGATCGCCTGCACGTCACGTGCCATTGTTGCCGT
>JACMPS010000532.1 GCA_014377395.1 Chthonomonadaceae bacterium | reverse complement strand
CGCACGATGGGAGCCGTCACCGCCACCGCCCAACCGAAATATCAAACGCCCTTCGCGCCCCTCGTTCCCGGCTTCCACTATGCAGAACGCAACGACCTCTCCGCCGCCGAAAAACTGATCGGAGCCAACACCTGCGCGGTTTTTCTGGAACCGATTCAGGGCGAAAGCGGCATTCACCCGATGACCCCCGAATTTATGCAGGGCTTGCGAAAACTCTGTGATGAGCGCAACGTTCTGCTCATTGCCGATGAGGTGCAGTGCGGCATGGGACGTACCGGAGATTTCCTTGCGATTCAGAGCTACGGCGTCTTACCCGATGTGGTGACAATGGCAAAAGGACTCGCAAACGGCTTTCCGATTGGCGCGTGTCTGGCGCGGGGAGAGGCGGCACACACTCTCGTTCCCGGCGATCACGGCTCGACGTTCGCAGGGCAACCGCTCGCGTGTGCGGCGGCGTGGGCAACCCTCGAAGTTCTCGAAAACGAAAATCTGATGCAAAACGCCGCTGAAGTAGGAGCCTACCTCAAGGGGGAACTGGAAGCGTTAAAGGCAAAACATCCCGACCGGATTTCGGAAGTCAGAGGCAAAGGGCTGATGCTTGGCATGGATTTTGCGGCTCCTCAAGCGAAGTCCGCCCAAACCGAGTTAAGGGAAGCGGGAATCATCGTCAACGCAACCTCTGAGAACACGTTGCGGTTTTTGCCTCCGCTCAACGTCACAAAAGAGGATTGTCGGCGGGTAGTGCAGGAGATCGAGTGCTTTTTGCAGAATAACCCTGCGTGAGTCCGATTCTCAACCGAGGAGAAGTTATGTTATGAAACTCGCACACAGTGAAGGAGTGCGCCGTACACTCGCCAATGCGCAAAACGCGGCGGCACAGGATCTGCATCGGTTTGTTCATACGGAACACCTTCTCATCGGATTTTTGGAGGAGCGAAGTTCCGGTACTGCCGTCCTTAAATCGCTCGGTTTTAACCGCGAAACGTTGAAGCAAACCTGTCAGGCGAAATGTCACCGGGGAAATTCCACTATGGAGGACAATCTCAAGTTGACATCCCGTGTTCAGGAAATTCTCGCCTATGCAGGGGAAGAGTGCAAAAAACTCGAAGACGAAAAGATTGATACGCGCCATATTTTGCTTGGAATTGTCCGCGAAGACGGCGGTATTGCCGGAAGCGTTTTGCGTGAATCCGGTCTGACTTACGAAAAAGCATTCAGGGCGTCAGTGACATACGCGACCTCTCACGAAAAAGAAGGCGCACACGAACACACCGAAAAACGCACTCGCAAAAAATCTTATGAATCCCGTCCCTTCTGGCGACGAATGTTAGGCGTTTGAATTTTTTGGAGCCAATGATGTACATCACAGAAACTCTGATTGAAAATCCTGTGGAGAACGAAATCAAAGTTATCTTCGAACCCTGGGCGTTTTCGCTCGATCTCGAACCAAAAAAGACGTTTCGCGTCGTTTGTAAATCCGAGTTTCAGGGTGAACTTGAAATTTTGCATCAACCCGGTACCCTTATTGTTTTCGCCTGGCAAGGCACAACCCTAACGATCTACGACGAGAATAAAATCGTGATGGAGGTGCCGATTGCCGTTCCTGCACTGCCTCTGGGCATGACGACACACGGCTTTCTCGGCATGGTTCTTGGCGATAAAGCCTGATCCACTCAACTACTTATGACTTCAGTACAACAACTCATTCAAGCCGACTCCGCCGGGTGGCGCAAGCGCGATTGCATCACCCTCTTCGATGTCTCGATCCCTCAATTTCGCTCGGTTCTGGAGGTTGCGGACGGATTGAAAGCCCTCGATCTGCAACGGCAACCCGGCGTTGAATGGCAATATCCGCGCACCCTCGCCATGATCTTCGAGAAGCCCTCCCTGCGTACCCGTGTTTCCTTCGAGGCGAGTATGGCGCACCTGCGGGGTCACGCGATCAACCTTTCCGCACAAGAAATCGGGCTGGGAACCCGCGAACCGATCCCCGATGTTGCCTGTGTCCTCTCCAAATGGGTGGACATAATTTCGGCGCGAGTCTTTTCCCACAGTTCGGTGGCGGGACTGGCGGAGTTTGCGACGGTTCCCGTGATCAATGCTCTCAGCGATGATGAACACCCGATTCAAGCCTTTGCTGACTTGATGACTCTGCGTGAGAGAAAAGGTGCACTCGGTAATAACCTGAAACTCACTTATGTCGGCGACGGCAACAATGTCCTTCACGCGCTTTTACTCGCTTGCACCAAAATGGGCGTGAATATCTCTGCCGCGTGTCCTCCCGGTTACTTACCCTGGGAACGTTATGTCGCCGAGGCACGGCGCATCGGAAAGGAAACGGGAGCCAGCGTCGAAATTATTTCCGATCCTAAAATTGCCGTGCGCGACGCCGACGCGATTTACACCGATGTCTGGGCGAGTATGGGGCAGGAAGCGGAGCAACAAAAACGCGCCCGCATTTTCGCGCCCTATCAGATCAACGAGAATTTGCTCGCCTGTGCAAAGCCCGACTGCCTTGTCTTACACTGCTTGCCCGCGCACCGGGGAGACGAAATTTCCGAGGCGATGATGACTCGACACTCTGAGACGATTTACGAGGAAGCAGAAAACCGTCTTCACACGCAAAAAGCATTGATGTTGCTGATGATCGGACTTTAGAGGGCTAACCCCTCATCAGGACAGGAGACAGAACCTTGCATCCAGACCAGATACTTGCCGACCAATACAGCAAAAAACCGGACATTTATTACTCAACGCTCCGCCCGGAGATATTCGTGTTCGTGCCGCAAAACGTGAAACGCGCTCTTGATGTGGGGTGTAGCAGTGGGGGATTTGCCGCGACGGTAAAGAAGGAGCGGGGGGCGGAAGTCTGGGGGGTAGAAACGCACCACGCTTCTGCGGAAACCGCCCGCAACGTGCTGGACAAAGTGATTGAAGAGCCGTTTGCACCCGGAATGGATCTTCCTGAAAAATACTTCGATTGCATTTCCTTTAACGATGTTCTGGAGCATCTTCTCGATCCTGAACAGGCACTGATTTATGCGGCAACGCTTCTCGCCCCTGAGGGAGTGATTATCGCCTCGATTCCGAACATCCGTTACCTGCCTGCGTTCAAGGATTTCGTCTTTAGAGGAAATTGGGAGTACGAGGATATGGGGGTCATGGATCGAACCCATATGAGGTTTTTCACCAAAAAAAGTATTCCCTTGATGTTTACTCGATGCGGCTTAAAAGTCGAAACGCTTCAGGGAATTAACGGCTTGACCACGAGGAAACTGAATCTGCTGAATCGATTGACGAAAAATCGTTTCGAGGACGTGAAGTATCAGCAGTACGCCGTTGTCGCCCGAAAAGAGAAGTAGGGCTTCATCTTACGCCAGAGAAAGTGAGTGTGCCAATCCGGTTCCTCCCCCTTGTGCAAGGGGGAGGAACCGGAGGGGGTTAGGGTTTGTTTTATTTCCCCGCATCGCGTCTGAAGGACGCCTCCACCGAAGGTGCTTAGCGCAAGGATAAACTAGACCATTGGTGCGATCAATACCGCCGAAAATAACTAACCCCACCCCAGCCCTCCCCTTGCGTAAGGGGAGGGAGTAGATACCCTTGAAAATTGAATCTCGACTTAGAGGCAAAGAAGGATGAATTCGTGAAGAAAATTGTGCTGGTTTATTCGGGTGGTCTCGACACCTCGGTTTGTATTCCGCTCATGCGGGAAGAATATGGCTTTGATCATGTCATCACCGTAACGGTGGACGTAGGGCAACCTCAAGCGGACATTGCACAGGCGGAGGAGCGAGCGCGTAAATGGGGAACCGAACATTACACGCTCGATGTCAAAGCGGAATTCGTCACCGACTACTGCTTTCCTGCGATCCGTGCAAATGGAGATTATCAAGGCTATCCCATTTCGACGAGTATTGCCCGTCCTCTGATTGCTCTTAAAGCCGTCGAAAAAGCGCAGGAACTCGGTGCGACCGCTTTTGGACATGGTTGCACAGGGAAGGGGAACGATCAGTTCCGCCTTGAATACATCATGCGAACACTGATGCCCGACGCCGAGATTGTCGCTCCCATGCGCGAGGGGCGACTAACATCAAGCGGTCTTCGTGAACCCTGGACTCGCTCGGAGGAGATTGATTACTGCGTCGCGCACGGCGTTGAAATCGGTCAGACAAAAGACAAAATCTGGAGCATAGACGAAAATTTGTGGGGGCGTAGCATTGAGGGCGGACACCTCGAAGAGCCCAACTACGCGCCGCCGGAAGAGATTTTTCAGTGGACAAAAAGTATAGACGATTGCCCGAACACACCGCGCCTCCTGAAGATCGGGTTTGAGAACGGGGTTCCGGTTTCCCTTGACGGCGAAAGCCTTTCGCCTCTCGAACTCGTCACACAAGCCCATGCGATTGCCGGGGAACACGGGGTCGGGCGTGTGGACGTAATGGAAGACCGGATGTTAGGCTTGAAGGTGCGCGAAAATTACGAATGTCCTGCCGCCGTCCTGCTACTAACCGCTCACAAAGCCCTCGAAGCCCTTGTGTCCACGCAGGGTGAACTCAAGTTCAAGTCAATGGTGGACAGAGAATGGGGCGAGTTGGCGTACAAGGGACTCTGGTATGATCCGCTCAAAGAGGATTTAGAGGCATTCATCGGGAAAATACAGGAGCGCGTCACCGGAACCGTCACGATACGACTGATAAAAGGAAGTGCGATTGTCGTGGGTCGCGAAAGCAAATTCGCCCTCTACAATGAGGACCTCGCTTCTTTCGACAGCAAAACCTTCGATCAAGCCGACTCGCTCGGCATGGTCAAAATGCACGGAATGCAATCGAAAATGTACTGGAAACTCAAGCACGGATAGGGCTGGGAATTCAGAAACTTGCAGGATTGACGCCTGAACATCAAAGCGAATTTGTTTTTCTTTCGCTTGAACCGCAACGATAGAAAGTTTGTCCAATGAAATCACAATTTGCCGCTCTGATGCTCTTTGCAGCAGCTTTGCCTACTTATGCTCAAGAAAAGCCCCAATCCGTCAAACTTGAAACGCTCTCTCTTGAGGGAATGTTTCAAGGCTTTGGAACGCCTCATCGGGATCGTTCTGTGGACGGGAATTCGCTGATGATCGCGGGGAAACGCTTTGAGCGCGGGATTGGCACTCACGCAAACAGCAAGTGGACTCTGAATTTGAACGGTGCCGCCAAACGATTTACGGCAATTGTCGGAGTGGATGACGAAGCGAAAAGCGACAAGTCTTCGCTCTCATTTGTTGTGCTTCTCGACAAAAAGAAAATTTTCGAGAGTGGCGTCATGCACATGGGAGACGCCCCGAAAACCATTGATGTAGACCTGATGGGCGGCAAAGTGCTGACCCTTCTCGTCACGGATGGCGGCGACGGAATTTCCTTTGATCATGGAGATTGGATAGAGCCGACAATCGAACTCATTTCCGGTTCTACGGCGAAAATCGAACCGTTTATGCCTCCCGTTGATCCTCCGCGACTGACCGTGCCTGCAAAAGACCCGAAGCCCGCGATTCATGGAGCGCGTGTTGTCGGGGCTACCCCCGGCAAGCCCTTTCAGTTTCTCATCGCCGCCACAGGAGACGCCCCGCTTACCTTTTCCGCAAAGGGACTTCCCGCCGGAATCACTCTTGATGCGAAGACAGGATTGCTGAGCGGAACGACTCTCAAAGGGATGCGAACAGAACCGGGCTTTGTCAAAAATTATACGGTCGAAGTCTCCGTGAAAAACGCGCTCGGAACCGCAAAGCGAAAACTGCGCCTCGTTTTTGGTGATCAGAAACTGGCTTTGACACCTCCAATGGGGTGGAATTCGTGGAACTGCTGGGCAGGTGCGGTAGACGCGCAGAAAATCAGAATTTCCACCGATGCCATGATCGCCTCCGGGCTTGCCTCACATGGGTTTCAGTACATCAATATAGACGACTGCTGGCAGGGCAAACGCGATGCCAACGGAGAAATTCAGCCTAACGAAAAGTTCGGAGACATGAAAGTTCTCGCAGATTATGTTCACGCGAAGGGCTTGAAGATCGGGATTTATTCGTCACCGGGTCCCAAAACCTGCGCGGGTTTTGAGGGGAGTTGGCTTCACGAAATACAGGACGCGAAAACGTATGCCTCATGGGGTTTTGATTACCTTAAGCACGATTGGTGTTCCTACGGCGAAATCGAAAAAGGGAACTCGTTGGAAGCCTACCAGAAGCCTTACCTTAAAATGCGCGCCGCCCTGAGAAACAGTGAACGCGACATCGTTTACAGCCTCTGTCAGTACGGCATGGGGGACGTATGGAAGTGGGGCGCAGACGTAGATGGCAACTGTTGGCGCACCACCGGAGACATCGAAGATTCGTGGAACAGCCTTTACGGAATCTACAGCGCACAGGCGGGACATGAGCGGTTTTCCGCTCCGGGTCGTTGGAACGATCCCGATATGCTGATTGTCGGGCGTGTCGGCTGGGGAAATCCGCACCCCTCACGCCTCACTCCAAACGAACAAATTTTGCACATTTCGATGTGGTCTCTTCTCGCTTCGCCGCTTTTGATCGGGTGCGACATGGGAAAACTGGACCCCTTCACAATTGCCATTCTCTCGAATGACGAGGTGCTTGACATCAATCAAGACCCTCTCGGCAAAGCGGCAGGACGCCTCAAAAACGAAGAGGGTAGGGAAGTGTGGGTGCGTCCGCTTTACGATGGCACAAGGGCGGTAGGTCTGGTCAACAGTGGCGACGAGGCACAAAAAATAGAGGTGAAATGGAGCGAACTCGGCTTGAAAAACGGTCAAGCCGTGCGTGATCTCTGGCTTCACAAATCCCTCGGCGTTCTGCCGGAAGGGGTAACGATAGAAGTTCCCTCACATGGAACCGTCTTGCTGAAGGTTGGCAATCCGCAGAAAAACCGGTATGAGTAGCGAATAAAAAAATGAATGAGAACGCAGAAACAGTCTATGGAAACAGAACTACTCACGCCTCAACCTGATCTTTACAGGGAAAAATATCGTCCTCAGTTTCACTTTACCGCACGTCAATGGACGGTCCATACTCTTGAGCCCAAACGACAGGAAGAAGGCTGGCTAAATGATCCGAATGGTCTGATTTATCTGGACGGCGAGTATCATTTTTTTGCACAGAGGTGGGCAAAATGCTGGATTCACGCCGTCAGTACAGACCTCATTCACTGGATGGAACTGCAACCTGCATTCTGGGACGATGAACGCTTTGGAACCGGGGTTCAATCCGGCGGGGCGGTTTATGATCGTGAAAACGTGTCGGGACTCTCCGATGACAAAAACAATCCGCCTTTGATTGCGTTCTGGTCAGGCTTCGACAATCTCAGTCAGTGCCTTTCCTTCAGTCTGGACAAAGGGCGAACCTGGACGAAATACGCGCAAAATCCAATCTTTGTTCGCCCCGAACGCGACCCGAAAGTATTCTGGTACGAGCCGACAAAAAAGTGGATCATGGTGCTTTCCAACAACGGAAAATACGATTTCTTTTCATCGTTAAATCTGTTGGAGTGGACAAAACTACCGACCTCCGTTCCCGATTGCTTTGAATGTCCAGACCTGTTTCAATTGCCCATTGACAACGATTTAGAGCAGATGAAGTGGGTGCTGGTGCGGGGTGACGGAAAATATTCGGTAGGTGATTTCGACGGCACCGAGTTCAAGCCGGAAACGGAAACACTGCCCTGCGATTATGGTTCGCACTTTTATGCGACGATGTCGTGGGGTGAAATTACGGAGTCTCCGGGGCGGCGTGTGCAGATTGCCTGGATGCGTGAGGGCAAGTATCCGGGGATGCCCTTTAACCAGCAAATCACGTTTCCCTGTGACCTGACCCTCCGAAACACCGATGAGGGTCTGCGCGTTTTTCGCAATCCTGTCCCGGAAATCAGCAAACTTCACGGCGAACCGCATCAATGGAAAGACGTTGTGCTGAACCCCGGCACTTCATTGCCTCTAGACGTTCCCGGCGATTTGTTTCACATCGTGGCTCACCTCGAAATCCCCGAAGAGTCTACTGTGACATTCTATATTCGCGGGAGAGCAGTCACTCTCACAAACAAGATCGTCTCCTGTGATCTATCACCGATCTCTGTACAAGAACAAGTCACAAAAGTGGAAATACTGGTGGATCGTACCTCGATAGAAACATTCGTCAATGAAGGCGAGGTTTCCCTCTCTTCCTGCTTTCTTCCCTCCGATGACTTGCTAACGGTAGAGTGTGCAGAAGGCTCAGCTACCCTTCATTCGCTCGAAATCTTTTCTCTTCGCTCGATCTGGGCAGAGGTTCAGACCAGCACAACCAATTCGGCGTAACGAAATTCGAGCGTAACGTTTTCGACGTTGCAAACGAAGAACAAAGTCGGCGAAATAGATACGGAAAAACGCAATGCGAAATCCGACGGAATAAATGCCCTTCTAGCGGCTACGCCGGTAGTCCTGAAGACAAAAACAGAGCAGGATCTCGTTTGATTTTTCATTTGTACATTTTCCGAGTTTTGTCTTTAATCTGTGTTTTCTGTGTTAATCTGTGGACAAAAGAAAAGGGTGGACTCTGTGCGAAAACTCTGGGGAGGGCGGTTCGAGAGCCAAACCGATGCCCTGATTGAAAAACTGAATAACTCGCTCGTCTTTGACTCGCGGCTCTGGCGTCAGGATATCGCCGGGTCAGTGGCTCATGCAACGATGCTCGGCGATTGCGGCATTATCGCAAAAGACGAGGCAATGCAGATCGTCGCCGGGTTGCAAAGTCTTCGGGATGATTTGGAAGCGGAAACCGAAACGTTGCCGCCCGACGCCGAGGACGTTCATACCGCCGTCGAAGGGCTTTTGCGAGAGCGTATCGGGGCGGTAGCGGGGAAATTGCACACGGCGCGTTCTCGAAACGATCAAGTCGCAACGGACACCCGGCTTTATTTGCGTGAACAATGCGACGAGATTAGCCAATCCTTACACAATTTTCAGACCATGCTTACCGAACTCGCCGAGCGTGAAATGGAAACGATTTTGCCGGGGTACACGCACCTGCAACACGCACAGCCGATCTTGCTGTCTCATCACCTGCTGGCGTATTTCTGGATGATCGAGCGTGACCGGGAACGTCTCACTGACCTGCGCCGTCGGGTCAATCGGCTTCCGCTCGGTGCAGGTGCAATGGCAGGCACGGGCTTTCCCATTGATCGGCAAAGGGTGGCGGAGGCACTCGGCTTTGAGAGCGTTCTGCCCAATAGTCTGGACGCGGTTTCTGACCGGGATTATCTCATCGAGTTTCTCAGTTTTGCGAGCATCACGATGATGCACTTCTCTCGCCTTGCCGAGGAGATCATTTTGTGGAACAGTCAGGAATACCGATTTGTGGTACTGGATGACCGGGTGACAACGGGAAGCAGCATTATGCCTCAGAAAAAAAATCCCGATGTAGCGGAACTGGCACGCGGCAAAACCGGGCGCGTTTTCGGAAACCTCATGGCGATGTTGACGGTGATGAAGGGACTCCCTCTCGCCTACAACAAAGATATGCAGGAGGACAAAGAGCCTCTTTTCGACACAATTGACACGCTTTTGCTCGTGATCCCCGCGATGGAACTCACGCTTTCAACGGCTGTTTTTGGGCGTGATCGCATGAAGAAAGCCACCTACGGCGATTTTTCAACCGCCACCGATCTCGCCGATTTTCTGGTAAAACAGGGATTGCCGTTTCGGGAAGCACATGATGTCGTGGGAACGGTGGTACGCTATTGTGTCGAGCGTAACCTCGCACTGGAAGATCTTAAAGGTGAGGTTTTCGGCACATTGCATCCTTTACTGATCGGCAAAGAAAAGTTGCTCTCCACGCTTTTGCAGGTACAATCGAGTATCGAATCGCGAAACTCCGAAGGAGGAACAGCGTCTGTCTCAGTGAGGTTGCAACTCGAAAAAGCAAAAGCGATGCTTCTGTAAGCCCTACCCTGTCACAAAATCCTGTTAATCCGTACGCACTCTTAGATGGGTGGTTCTGGCACATAAATTGCACCTGAGAAGTTGCCGCTATTTATCATTGTCGAGGTTATCCTGAAAAACGCACCACGTTCATTCGTAGTTCACCCGACTTCTTTTCAACAAAATTATTTTGTCTCCTCTCTGCCCGAAGGTGAGACATCAGGTCTTTAGAGAGTTGTAATTTTATGAAGATCGCTATTGTCCACGAAAGATTAGACGTGTTGGGAGGGGCGGAGCGCGTGATTCAATCACTTCACGCACTGTATCCTGACGCCCCGATCTATACCAGTTTCGTGGATTTGGACAACCTGCCCTCGGACTTTTCGCGCATGGACATTCGCACGTCTTATATGCAGAAATTGCCGACTGCAATCAAAAAGCAGAGCGACAAACTGTTGCCGCTTTATATGCTTGCGTTTCAGGATTTCGACCTCAGTGCCTACGATGTTGTTTTGTCCTCCAGTTATGTCGCCGCAAAGTCTATTTTGACGCCCTCCTCCACTTGCCATATCTGCTATTGTCATACCCCGATGCGTTTTGCCTGGGACCTCTACCCTCAATTTATGCAGGGCGGAAGCAATCGAATCGTGAAAATGGGAATTCGCCTTTTGCTTCAGTATTTCCGATTGTGGGACGTGCAAACCTCGAATAATGTAGATCAGTTTGTCGCAAATTCACAGGTGGTGCGTCAGCGAATTCGGAAGCATTATCGCCGTGAAGCGGAGGTAATTCCGCCTCCCGTCGAAACGTATCGCTTCACCCCTGCGCCACAACCCCGCAATTACTATGTCGCGGTTTCGCGCCTTGTCCCCTACAAGCGAGTTGATCTGGCAGTCGAGGCGTTCAACAAACTCGGTCTTGAATTGATTGTGATCGGTTCGGGGCGCGAAGAGAAAAAACTGCGGGCAATGGCAGGCCCAACGGTGCGTATTCTGGGCTGGCAACCCGATGAGGAAGTGGCTCGCTACTTGAGCGAAGCAAAGGGGTTGATTTTCCCTGGTGAGGAAGATTTCGGCATTTTGCCGGTGGAGGCACAAGCCGCTGGGTGTCCTGTCATCGCCTACGGAAAGGGAGGTGCCCTTGAAACGATCTTGGCTAACCGCACGGGCGTCTTTTTTGCAGAGCAAACCGCCGACAGCATCGTTGAGGCGGTAGGGCGATTCGAGAAACTTTCACTGAACCGGGACGACATCGCCGCACACGCCCGTGAGTTTGACGAAGCGGTTTTTCGACAGCGCATCGACGATTTTCTGCAACGCTCTTACCGCGAGTTTATGTCAGACAAAACCAGTTTTCTTGGCGGAGAAACCTCCGTTAATGCAATCATAGGCACTCGTCAAGGGCAAAAAACAGGCGTTTCCTGATGCTACCCTTTCAGTCCACGGAGATGAACTTCGCATCTTTTCAGCCAGAGGTTTAGAGTGCCGGATAGCCTCTCAATGATCCCCTCTTTTGCCCTCACCCTCAACTCCTCTCCCTTCCAGTCGCTTAGGCTCCTTAGAGAGAGGGGAGCCAATTCAATGAGCCATTGAATCGCTTTCCTTACTTGCAGACACAATACAATCAGACTTCTCAGTCCGCTCAGGTGGAAGCAATATGAACCGTGTAGGGGCGTCGCTCTCCACGCCCGTTTGTGATTGGGGCACCTCAGTAGCCAGGAAATTTATTCCCCGGACTCTCCTTTCAGCCCGTCTTACCTCACAATCTTCCATAGACTTTCATCGAGTGAAGAAGCCTGACACGCGGAGATCACCTTTTGTGTCCTAAGACCGTCCTCGAAAGTGGGCGACTGAGGATTAAGAGGACGCCCTTCGAGTTTCGCCGCCACGTTCGAGACAAAATCAAACATGCTGGCAATATGGAAGTTAAGCCACCCGACCGTGTTCTTTGTGGCACCGAGTGAGTAGGGCTTGGGATAACGCATCACGCTTTCAATCCGGGTGAACCCGCGTCCGCCACCGAGAGCGGCTTCCGGCAAAGTCGCATCGTAAATGTCGAGCCAATCCGCTTCCATAAGGTTGAAACGGATCGCGCCGCGTGTGCCGTGAAGTTCGATTCGCAGTTCGTCCTGTACTCCCGTCGAAAGGCGAGACGCCTCCAAAATCCCCCGTGCGCCCCCTTCAAGCCGACAATTCACCAGAGCGATGTCGTCCACGTCTACGGTTCGCATCAATCCCGTTTTCGCTTCTTTTCTCTCTTGAATGACCGTTTCAAGTTGTGCGGAAACCTTCTCGAACTCTCCCGCTCGCCCGACATTCACCCCCGAAGCCAGCAGAAACCGAACCAGATCAATGACGTGTGCGCCGAGATCGGAAATGGCTCCGCCCCCGCTCTGCGCGTGATCGAGACGCCAGGTGTGAGGACGTTCGGGCGAGATATACCCGGCGTGAAGGTAGGCGGCACGAAATTGAAACAGATCGCCGAGAAATCCCGCCTCGACCAGTTCACGGGCGCGTAGTAGGGCGGGAACAAAGCGATAGTTGAATGTCATTTGCCGGACAGTGTTGGGTGCGCTTTGGGAGGCAAGCAGGATTTCCTCCGCTTCCGCCACATTAAGGGCAAGGGGCTTGTCACAGTAGATGTGCTTGCCTGCTTTGAGGGCATCGAGAACGACCTGTTTATGGTGAGCATTGGGGGTACAAACATGAATGAGGTGAATGTCGTCGCGGGAAAGCAACGCATGGTAATCGCGGGTCTCGAACTCGAAATCCGCCTGTGACTTTGCTTTTTCGCCGCTTTCGGGTGTGGCGGTACAAACGCCAACGAGTTTTGTTTTCGCGGGAAGCGGATCATAAAACAGGGGCAGGGAACGGTGCGCGTGACAATGCACCTTGCCGATAAACCCGTAGCCGACCATACCAACGCCTAATGTTTGCACAGGCAAATCCTTTTCACAAGTTCCGGGACAAAAGCAACCACCCACTGCGTTAGAGGCACAGAGAAGAAAATACAAAAGAGATTCTATCCACAGATTAAAAGACAAAATGCGAAAAAGAGCAAAGAGGGATGCGGATTGAGACTCTTCGCTTGCTTTATCCTCTTTACGCCCTTGTGTCTTTGCATCAGGTCTCTCCTCTTCATGTCTTCCTCTGTGCCTCTGTGTCTCTTTGTTACTCCAAGACAAGTGGGTGGTTAATCAAACCCGCCTCGCTTTCTTCGCGAGAGATTTCTGGGTTCCGTTTATCGGGAGGTGGTTGCGTTGCAGGTTGCGTTCAAGCAGTTGGAAAAAGGCATTACGCTCCGCACCCCGAATGATCGCGAGTTCGTGCGCTTCGGCGAGTGCCACCGGGTAGCCGCCCCCTTTTCGTGCCTGATCGTAGATCAGAGTATGCGTGAGTGCCAACAGGGTTTTATCTTCCGTGACCCATGCAGGAACTTCGATACGGGCGATTTCCGCTCCGGTATGTAAGTAAAAAAAGCGCGTCTTAAACTCCGGGCGGTACTCGTTCAGGATGATTTTAGAATTGGATTCGAATATGGCGGAACGTTCACCGGGCTTGAGCAGTGCGTAAAAAAGGTCGGCATCGGTGAGCCGCTCCACCCCCGAACACTCCGGCTTTTTATACTGTAGGTGCTGTCGTTGCATCCGGTATTTACAGTGTCTGTCACAGTGAGCGTCGTTGTGAGGACACGTCAGGACGCGCAAAGAATTGACGACATCCTTGCTTTGCGGGTTGCTGATGTAGCCCGCAACCGGAATCCCGTTTTCCTTCATTACGCTCAGACAACGGAAAAACTGCCCCAGCGACTTTGATCTGAAGTCGTCGTCTTCCGGCTCCAGCGTCCACAAAATCAGACTTCCGTCGAAAAGCGCAACCGTAGGCGTGTGAGCGGAAGCGGCGTTTGTCAGTGCCGCAAGGCGTTCACATTCCGCCAGAAGTCGCCGAATTGAGAGGCGGCGCAGGGAAAAATGCGTGGTTCCGTCCGGGGCGTCCTCCAGCATCTCCTCATCTACCCCGTAGATTTGCGCGGCAGTAGAGAGAGAAGGGCGTTCGTTTTCGCCGTAATGCAACACAATCGAGCCGATATTCAGCACATAGCAGTCGGCAATGTCATGGCGGTCAGGAATGATTTGTGAGCCGTCCGCCGAGATAACCGTGTGCGTTTCGGGACGTTGATCGGGAGCATAAACAAGATCGGGACGCTCAAGCCACTGTGCGAGAAGCCACGAGGTCTTGGCATCCGCGAGTTTTTTTCGTGTCTCTTCCCACCCGACGGGAGACGTT
>JACMPS010000531.1 GCA_014377395.1 Chthonomonadaceae bacterium | reverse complement strand
TGTCGAGCGAGACACGGCGCAAAAAGCGGGAGTCCTCGACGGGAGGAGCAGGAATGATTTTGTTTTTCTTCCACTCCGTTGCAATCATCGAATCAATGGTTTTCGGAGAGAAGGCGGCAAGGGTAGTAGACCGTTGCGCCTCCGCAATCCCGAAATAGCCTGACAGTGGAACGGAGATAAAGAGTAACCCCGCCCCCCACAGCAATCGTTTCATGGGCAATTCCCTCCTGATGAAGATGATTGGCAAACTTGATTGACCTCTGGAGTGCGTAGACGGAGACGAGCGGAGAAAGTTCAGTGGCGTTCACGAAAGCGAGAAGGAAGATGAGGAGAGGTAAAATTCGATAGGTGAAGAGGAGGAGACGGAGGGTAATACGAAAAATGCGGTTAATGGAGCAAATTTCGGAACAGACTTCATATAAAATCAAACCAACGAGATTGTACCCTGAAGCGGAAAACGCCCCCGAAAAAGACCGGGTGCGTCTCTCTTTGATTGAAACGGGGTTGCGATCAATTTTTCAGCAAGGGGTCAAGAATAAATAATTCGCATTGGTGCTCGTCTTCGATCAAGACGTATCCGGTGCGCCAATCAGGACTGAGAACGACAAAATGAAGATCACCCCGATCACATAAGTAGTCGAACCAGTCGGGCAAAAGAAGTTTGATCCGAATAAGCGAAGAGAGATCCACTCCTGAAAACCAGAGCAGGACTTCCTGCCCGACACAAAAGGGTTTCAGGTGAAGGGTTAGCCACTTGGTGTACGGCTCAGAAGGTCTGAATGCCCGAAAGATGAAATCCGGTTTGGCATCATAGCGATACGCCATTTTACAAAGAGTGATCGCCCTTTCGAACGCCTCATTGTCCTCAACAAACCCGATGAACTCAAACGCTGGATTGGATTGAAGGTCTGCTGTTAGTTTTTCATGCGCCAGCCGTTGCTTTAATTCCGCCAATTTAATGGCCAGTCTTTCTGAGACCATTTCTCACCTCCAAAAAAGAGAACACCCCGCACGATGAAAGACGTTTTCATCGTGCGGGGTTTTTGATCTATGCGCTGTGCGAGGAGGGTTAGAGCCTGCACATAGAAACGAAACTAGCGGCGGGGGCGGAAACGAACACGGGGTTCGTCGTCCTCATCCTCTTCGACAGGGGCGGGAGCAGGTGCCGGAGCCGCCGATGCTTCCATCGGGCGAGGAGCGCGGTCACGATCTCCACCGGGTCTGGGACCACGATCACGGTCATTTCCGCGTCCGCCTCGGTCTCCTCCCCGATCATTTCCACGTCCGCCTCGATCTCCGCCGCCACCGCGTGAGTCGTCACGCTTGACCATCGAAATATCGAACGGTTCCTCGTTGTGGATCGCGGAAAGATTGACTCGTCCCTGACCGTCCACTTCGATCACACGCACTTCCAGTTCGTCACCGACTTTGACCGCATCATCGGGTCTTCGCAGTTCCTCTTTGCTGAGGTACATCGTCTTGATCAGCCCTTCGCGTCCCGGTGAGAACTCCGCAAAGGCTCCCATTCCGATGACACGAGTGATCTTCGCCGTGAATTTCTCCCCGACTTTGATCTCGCCGACCATGCCGAGAATGATGTCTGCCGCACGGCGTCCGCCCGCTTGATCCACAGCCGCGATAAAGATCTTACCGTCCTGCTGAATATCAATCTGAGCACCCGTTTCGGCGGTGATCTTTTTAATCATCTTTCCGCCCGGCCCGATAATCTCACCGATACGCTCCGGGTTGATCTCAATCGTGATCACGGACGGTGCATACTCGGAAAGCGACTCACGGGGTTCGGTGATGCACTCAGCGATTTTGCCGAGGATATGCAATCGTCCCTGTCGCGCCTGCTCCAGTGCCTGCTCCATCACTTCACGCGGAATGCCCTGAATTTTCGTGTCCATCTGAATAGCGGTGATGCCTTCGGTGGTTCCGGCAACCTTAAAGTCCATGTCGCCCGAAAAGTCTTCCATGCCCTGAATGTCGGTCAGCACGGCGAACTTGTCACCGAGCGTCATCAAGCCCATCGCAACCCCGGCGACTGGAGCCTTGATTTTCACACCCGCATCCATCAAAGCAAGAGTCGAGCCACATACGGACGCCATCGAAGTCGAGCCGTTGCTTTCCATGACCTCGGAGGTCAGCAAGAATGTATAGGGGAAATCTTCGCGGCTTGGAAGGACGGGAACCATTGCCCGCTCCGCCAACGCGCCATGACCGATTTCACGTCGTCCGGGCCCACGCATCGGGCGAACTTCACCGACGGAGTAAGGTGGGAAGTTGTAGAAGTGCATATAGCCCTTCTTGAATTCCGGCTCTTCCAATCCGTCCACAAGTGCACCTTCGTTTGTGCCGCCCAGGGTCAACGTTGTAAGTACCTGAGTTTGTCCACGAGTGAAAAGTCCGGTTCCATGAACACGGGGAAGCAAGCCTACCTCGCACTCGATAGGACGTACCTCTTCGAGTTTGCGTCCATCCGGGCGAATCGAGTCATCAATGATGAGGGCGCGGATCGCTTTTTTCACCGCTTTATCGGCGGCTTCGTAGATGTCGCTTTTTCGGTCGGGGAAATCGGCTTCAATCGAGGTATAAATCTCTTTTTTCAGATCGTCAATTGCGGATTCACGCGCCGCTTTGTCCGGGTTCTGAATGGAGGCTTTGATGCTGTCTCCCATTTTTTCCTGAATGGCGGCGAGAATTGCGGGGTCGGGGTTGTGCAGAGAAATCTCGTCTTTGGCTTTGCCCGCAACGGTACGCAGTTCTTCCTGCATCTCACATTGCATCTTGATGATTTCGTGTCCGAAGTCCATTGCGGAGAGAATGTCGGCTTCCGAAACGAAGTCGCCATTCGCTTCGATCATAATGATCGCCCGTTTGGTTCCGGCAATGAGCAAGTCAAGGTCAGAAACGTTTTGCATTTCCAGATTGGGGTTGATAACGAATTCGCCTTCGACACGTCCCACACGAACGGCTCCCACGGGACCTTCCCAGGGGATGTTCGAGACCATAAGCGCGGCGGAAGCGGCGAAAATGGCGTTGATGTCGGGCAACGAGTCGGGGTCAACTGAAAGGGGCATCGTGAAAACCTGTACGTCGTTTCTCATTCCGTCGGGAAAGAGAGGGCGCAAAGGACGATCAATCAGGCGGGAGGTAAGAACCGATTTCTCACTGGGCTTGCCACCGCGCTTGATAAAGCCGCCGGGGATGCGCCCGACGGCGTACTTTCGCTCTTCGTAGTCGCAGGTGAGCGGGAAAAAGTCCAGACCGGGTTTCGGTTCTTTGGACATGGTGGATGCGGCAAAAATCACGGTGTCACCGATGTGCAGGGTAACGGCTCCGCCGGCTTGCTTGGCGAGTTTGCCGGTTTCAAGGCGATAAGTTTTGCCCGCGAGTTCGCGTTCGACTGAATGTGTCAATAATTTCTCCTGTTGAGAAGTAGGGTTGCCGCCGACTTTTTGCCCTGTTTTCGTTCTCCGTAAGATGCACGACTTGTCATTTCAACTCTGATTGAGAGCAAGTTTAAGGGTGTAGAAAAGGGCGAAAAGTGGGGCGGTCAACCAGAGTAGGGTAGGTACGGCACTCTCTTTTCCGAGTGCGTCCAAGATTGCAAACTTAGATTGAAAAACTAAGAGCGAAAAGTGGGGAAGCGGATGAAGAAGAGGGGTCAGGGAAAACGGACGAGAGAAAGTCTCATGCGCTTACCCTGAACCCACCGAATCATCTTCGGTTTCCAAACTTTTGCTTCCAAATTTTAAGAGGAGTGAGTTGCGTCACCCCTTGAGTTTCACAAAGGCAAAAGGGGCGACACATCGTTTGCGTCGCCCTCTTTGCAGAAGTGTCGTTAGATTTTCGAGCGGATGCCGAGTTTGCCGACCAGGGTGCGATAGCGGTCAATGTCTTTCTTTCGCACGTAATCAAGCAATTTTTTGCGGTGTCCGACCATCATCATCAGCCCACGTCGGGAATGGAAGTCATGCTTGTGCTCCCGAAGATGATCCGTTAATTCAACAATCCGAGCCGTTAACAATGCGACCTGAACCTCTGGGGAACCGGTATCGCCCTCATGTAGAGCGTTGTCGCTGATAACAGAAGTTTTCCGTTCTTTTTTGAGCGGCACTGCCGTAATCGCCTCCTTCATAGCTAATGGATTAAGTGTAGCACGAAGCGGGGGGAAAGTCAATTTTTAGCGCAAAACAGTCCTGCGTTTTACGCAATCTGAAGCACGATTTTGCCCCGCGTGTGTCCGATCTGGCTTAAATCCTGTGCCTGTCGCGCCTCCGAAAGAGGAAATGTTTTTGCAATCTCAGTTTTTATTGTTCCCGCGTCCAGCATTTCAGCAATCTCGGTGAGGAGGGCTTTGTTTGCCGCAATCTGCACCATCACTCCCTTTGCGTTTGCTTCCGCCGCCTTGTCCTCCGAGGGAGGCGAGACGACCGACACCAGAATGCCGCCCGATTTCAGCGTTTCCCACGAGCGTTCCTGCGTATCGCCGCCCTGCGTGTCCAGCACCACATCCACCCCGGATACATCTTCCTCGAAGCGAACCGCCTTGTAGTCCAGCACCTCATCCGCACCTAAACTTTTTACGAATTCAACATTGTCAGCAGAGCAAGTCGCAATGACCTTTGCTCCATTTTGGTGAGCGAACTGGACCGCAAACATTCCTACGCCGCCTGACCCGCCATGAACTAAGACTGTCTGCCCCGCAGTGAGACCTCCCGCCTCGAAGAGAGATTGCCATGCGGTGACGGCGACTTTTATTACCTCGATAACGTGGAAAAGATCGTTGGAATTATTGTTTCAATGCTTCAGGAGAGGGAAGTGTCAAGTGTTGAGAAGAGAGGCGGCACGGTTTCCGCACACGGAAGAATTGGAAAAAAAGTTCGTTCACGCCCTTGACAAACAGTAGATAAGTGTCTATAACACTCGACACTTTTCTCTCACCGAATCGCCCAAAGCAGGTACGCGAGTGGAGCCACAAACATCAGACTGTCGAAGCGATCCAATA
>JACMPS010000530.1 GCA_014377395.1 Chthonomonadaceae bacterium | reverse complement strand
TCTGTGTGAGGGCGGGTTCAGCCTTTACAGCATGATGACGCGCACTGCCGCCTACTCCATTTCGATCAACGGGCGTCTCGGTTGGAATCAGTGAATGGAAAATGAGTTCATCAAGGGGGACGTGCAATCAATATGAATAAAGGTGTAACCCTAATCAAGATATAAAACAAAAGTGTTATTTTGCGTACAAGAATGATTGCTATTTACGATGCAATTTAGTATACTAAAATTACTATTTATCAGAAAGGCTATTCTATGGGACTACAATTGGAGAGCGTCAACGTCAGAGTGAACAAGCAGACCCACCAACGCTTGGTTTCTCTAGCAAAAGAGAATGGTCTCACAATGCAAATCATTCTTGATAAGGCTGTGGAAGCCTACCGCCGTCAGACATTTCTCGAAGGTCTTAACGCTGACTTTGCGGCGTTAAGGGCGCAACCGGAGGAATGGAGAGCCGAACAGGAAGAGCGCGAACTCTGGGAGACAACTCTTGCTGACGGGTTGGAACCTTTATGAGAGTACCGGTTTCTTCCTCGGCACCCTCACGCGGGGAGATTTGGATGCTCGACTTCGATCCGGTGCGTGGTCACGAACAAGCAGGGACACGTCCTGCACTCGTCATCTCTGTTGATCTCTTCAATGCAGGACCTGCTGAAATGTTGATCGTTTTGCCGATTACCAGCCGCTCGAAAGGGATGCGCTCTCATGTGACTGTTAATCCCCCGGAGGGAGGGCTAACCTTAACGAGTCACATTAAATGCGAGGATGTACGTTCCGTCTCTAAAGCGCGTCTGCATCGGTACATGGGTAATGTTTCAGCAAAAACGATGGCGGAGGTTGAAGACAGATTGCGAATTTTACTCTTCTTGTAGCATGATTTTAAGTCCTGTCCATTCAACCGCATCCGCTAGAAGCAGTTTGGCGTTCCGTTGTTTTTGTTCTTCAATCGCACCCCTAAAGCCAGAAACGGTAGCACCGCATTAACCGGTGAAATGAGATCAAGCCTTCGAGATCAAATTACCACTTGCTGTGGTGCTACCCCAGAAACCAGTCTCTGAAAAAATTCCTCGTTGGAAACCATGCTCTCTTCGTCTTCTCTCTCCACCGGGAGAGAAGACATGTGACAGTTCATTTTTGCTTTCCTTTTGTGCCTTTGTATCTCTAGCGTAGCAGGTGGTAGATACCTTTACGTCAGAGTCACACCGTGCCGGAGATCATTTCACGCGCACTCTGCACAACGGTTTCCGAGAGTTTCGAGCCGCCGATCATGCGAGCGATTTCCTGAACCCGCTCTTCGGGGGAAAGCGGAATCACCGTTACCCGCGTTCTGTCCTTTTCCGAGGTTTTTTCGATGTAGAAATGCTGATCACCTTTTGCGGCAATCTGAGCAAGGTGCGTGATACAAAGTATTTGCGCTGATTTTGAGAGCATCGCCATTTTATCCGCAAGAACGCTTGCGGTGCGCCCTCCCACCCCTACGTCTATCTCATCGAACACCATTGTCGGCAGCGCCTCCTGTGAGGCTATCGCTGACTTGATCGCCAGCATCACGCGGGAAATTTCTCCACCCGAAGCGATTTTCGTGAGGGGGCGAAGCGGTTCACCGGGATTGGTCGCAATCAAAAATTCAACCCGATCCGCACCCTTAGCAGTCGGTTCCTGCGGCTCGATTTGCACCTCGAATTTTGTTTTTTCCATCGCGAGTTCGCGCAACTCGGAGAGCGTGATCTTGCCGAATTGCTCGGCAGCTTTCTTGCGAGCAGTGGTCAACTTTTCACAAAGACGCTTGAGGTTTTCCTGCGCCTTTGAGATCGCCCCCGCAAGTTTCGCGCCGCGCTCCTCGCTGTTGGTGAGAACATCGAGTTTGGCGGCGGTTTCCTCTCCGTAAGCGATAATCTCCGAAACCGAGTCGCCGTATTTACGCTTTAAGGTGCGGAGAAGATTGATTCGGTCTTCGATCTGCACAAGGCGTTCCGGCTGAAACTCGACGGTATCGCTGTAACGCAAAAGGTCACGCTCCGCCTCCGTCAATTCATAAAGGGCATCTCTCACCGTTTCGAGCAACGGAGTGAGGGCATCGTCCATTTCTGCCGCATCTTCGAGGGTTCGTACTGCCACGCTCAACGCCGATAACGCACTCCCGTTTTCCTCACCGTTCAAGGCACCTGCCGCAAGTCCTGCCGCCTCCGCCAGTTTCTGTGCGTTGGCAATGCGTCGGTGATCGGTTTCCAGTTCCTCTTCTTCGCCGGGTTGAAGTTGTGCGTCCGAAATTTCCTTTACCTGAAATTCATAAAGATCGAGAAGATGTGTGCGCTCACGGGCGTCTCGCTCCAACGCCTCTTTCTCCCGCTTGAGATCGCTGAGGGTACGATACGCTTCCGCCACCACCCTGCGCATCTCCTGAATGGTTTTGCCGCCCCACTCATCCAGAATCTCAACGTGCCGGGAGGTCGTAAGAAGCGATTGATGTTCGTGCTGTCCGTGCAAGTCCACAAGCCACTCGCCGAGTTCCCGCAACTGTGCGACGGTGGCGGGACGCCCTGCAATCCGGCACGAGGATTTTCCGGTGGCTCCCACTTCACGGGAGATCAGCAGTTCTCCCTCCTCCAGATCAAAACCCATTTCCTCTGTCACCCGCACGAGGTCGGGGGAACGCGAAATGTCGAAAATCGCATCCAGTGAAGCACGTTCGGCTCCGGTACGCACCATTTCCGCCCCGGCTCTGCCGCCCAGCAAAAGGTTGAGCGCATCGAGAATAATGGATTTCCCGGCTCCCGTTTCGCCGGTCAACACATTGAACCCCGATCCGAATTGAAGATCGAGGGAGTCAATAATGGCGAAATTTCGGATGGCAATGGAACGAAGCATTTGAGGGGCTACCGAGCGAAGATCAGAAGGCAAAAAGGATGCAGTGGTTTCCTATGCCTGGTGTTCGCTCTTTTTGCCTACTCCCTGAGACTGTATTTCTGTCTGCTTAATTGTACCCGACCTCGAACAGAGTGAGTCAATGAGAGTCTACGGAAGGCGAGAAAACTTTGTACCCACATTTTTGAGAACTGCATCGAGTTGAGGACTGTGTTTCGCCTTTGCAATCGTAAACGCCGTCTCTCCCTTTTGGTTTTTTAAGGTGGCGTCTGCTCCCAGTTCAAGCAAAAGACGAACATTCTCAGGACGATTGAGAGAGGTTGCCTTTATCAAAGCGGTATCTCCTTCTTTATCGGTTGCGTTTATAGAGGGATGATACTTCATCACCGTTTTCACCATTTCGGGTGATCCCCCGGCAGCGGCGATCAGGGGGGTTGTTCCCGTACGAGAGGCTTGATTGACACTGCCGCCATGCCCAATGATTTCGTTGAACATCGCAACATCTCCTATGCGCGCAAGCGTTGTCATCTGAGACTCTCCGGTATTGATCGCGTCGTAAAAAAAAGTTGCAATTTGTCGGCGTAGTGTTTGATCCTCAAGACGGTTTGCCAGAGTCAGGCAGATTTCCAGATTGAAACGTGCGCCCGCCCTGATAAGTTCCGTCACCCTGTGCGCCGAATCTTGCAGAGAGAGTTCCGGTTTTTTGTAATTGCCCTGATTGAGCGCGGCTTGCATCGGACTTCCGTCTTTGCCGTTTGGATCGGCTCCGTCTTTGAGCATCTCGTGCAACTGCTTTACGTCTCCGCTCTTGATCACTTTGACGAGCGTTTCGGGCGTATGACGATGCGACAAGACATTTCGCCCAATCACGGAAACCGCAACCAGGGCGATGACAAAAAACAGAAGATTGAAAATGCGTTTTTGTTGGATTGTCATTGCTCTAAACCGGACTTTGTCCGTCTTCTATCGCAGGGAGACCCCTGTTGTCGCGTGACCCGGCGTGTTGCGGACGGCGTACACCATAACGCCGAGCGTTGCCCCGGATGTGGCGCCTTTATGACAACTCAAGCACTCCGGATTCAGGGCAAGTACAGGGCGCATCAAAATTTCCCATGAGGCGTCTTTCGTTCGACTTTCTTTCCCCTTCATCAATCGAGGAAGAACGGAAACCACTTTCTTCTCAATGTCCATCCAGTGCAAGCCACGCCTTGCCGAGTTTTCCATGGATTGATCTACGGAAGGAGAAGCCCACTCCGACGCGAGTTGTTCTTGATTGAAATAGAGCAGTTGAAGGCTTGGCTTTACAACCTCATTGTGATACATGGGTTTTTTCACGCAATGAAGCAGGTAAATGGCGTAGTCACGCTTTGCCGCGTTGACATTGGCGATCAGCGTCTTCTCCTGCTCGGTGTCCACCTTGAGCTGAACGATCCCTGCGTGTTTACGATAGACAATCCGAAACGCCCCAAAACTTTTATCACGCAAAATCTCGAAGCGGGGCTGTACATAGGCATCGAGTGCCTCCGCAACCTGCATTGGGGAACCGAGCGTTTTTGTGGAAGCCACCGAAGACCTCAACACTTCACCCGGCAAAATATAACTTGCACGATCAAACGCCATTTTTCCGGTACAGGTCGCTACAAGGATAACAGGCAGTAACAGGCAACCGCAAGCCATTCGCTTTAAGATTGACATTGTGTTTTCCCTCTCAGGGTGTTGAAAAAGTCTGTCCTTGTCCGCGATTGGATTAACTCGGAACGGCGAAGCCGCCCTCGGCGAATTTATTCCGCCGACTTCGTTCTTCGTTCCGCGTCAAAATATTCCACCGTCCCCGATTTTGTTGACGGCGAACTCATTCCGCCATCATTGGTTTACGACTTTCCAAATCTTTCGCCAATCCTTCCCGTACCGCTTTCGGGAGGGAAGCCACAACTAACCGATAAGACCCTTCCACAAGATCGAAAATCTCCTCTTCCGGGATTGAATCGTCTAGCGTCACCGTGTTCCAGTGACGCTTGCTCATGTGGTAGCCGGGAACAATCGCCGGGTACTGTATCCGCAGTGCCTCCGCTTCGTCCGGGTCACACTTGAGCGTCATGCGGAGCGGAACTTCATCTGAAGAGACGAGTGCAAACATCTTTCCACCGACTTTGTAGACGGTGGTGTGTTCATCAAAGGGGTATTCCTCCGTCGCACCCCGTTTCTGGAGCAGTGAGATTTGCCACTCGGCAAAGGTGTGAAGCATAAAGTTTTGTTTCCGTTTGCGTGGGTTTGCGTGAACGTGTAAAGCAATCATGCCCGCTGTCTTCTGGACAGCGGGCATGATTGTAACCTGGTAAGTCAAAAACAGTTATCTGGTGCCGGGGGTTGTTCCGGCAAACCAGGCAGGGACCGGCGTATTTTTTGCACGGCGTGTCGCCTTGTGATCGGGTCCCTTACGTTCCGGCGTTTCCTGCTTTGGTCCGACCCACACGAGATAGGCAACCACAGCAGACGCAACAGAAGCGGTTCCACAAATGGCAATGATAAACTTTTGACCGATTAAACGTGAGATCATCACAACAAATTCCCTGGTTGAGTAGAGTGAAACCCGCTCTGATTTCTCAGCACGCGATTTCTGTTTTCCGATGAACCATCCAATCTACCGAAAAACGCTCCAGAACTATTTTTTTATTGTATCATACAAACGCCGAAAATCAAGCACTTTCACCGATTCATTTTTCGGAAGCCCACAATAAGCCTCGTCGCATGAGTTCGAGGGCTTCAGGTTGCCTCACGACGGAAGCGACATGACCGAGAGAAGAATAGAAAACTTTTCCCTGCCCGTAATACTTTGTCCAGACTACGGGCATCTCAATATCACCGTTGAGGACATGAGGACCGTCAACGCCGGAGACCGGAAATTTCGTGGTTGCGAGAACCTTGTTCCCCGGATCGGTGTGCAGGTAATACTGCTCCGACCTGACGACGAAATCCTGCATACCTGCCGTGATCGGGTGCGTTTTGTCCTTGATGACGACGGTGTATTCCACGCCATCATTGCCGGGGTGCGCTACCCACTGCCCGCCCGTCATAAAATGGTACTCAGTTTGATCACGGAACGAGTCGCACATTCCTCCGTGACAGCCACCAAGTCCCACCCCACTTTTGACGGCGGCAACTAAAGGGTTCAGTTGTTCCCCCGAAATCTTGCCCATTGTCCAGATCGGAACAATCAAATCGAGCGACTTCAGTTTCTCGCCATCGAGAAACGCATCGAGTGTGTCGGAGACTTCGACTTCAAACCCTTCCGTCTTCAGCAGGTCTTCGAGTATCTCGGAAACCTGTTTCGGTTCGTGTCCATCCCAACCCCCCTGAACGATCAAGGCTGTTTTCACAATCGGTATCCTCTTATTCGGTAAATAGATCCGCTCTTCTTTACTAAATTTTCGATAAATTTTGGGAAGAGAGTACTTGCTTCGTTCGCCGTCCCGATCAAAGATTCCTTCTTCTGCTGAAAATGTGCATGAATCAGGCGAAAAATCGGATAAAGCAGGATTGGAAAAAGAACAGAGGTGTCCCTTCATTGCGACAGCCTCTCTACTTTTTTCTTGCCGGTAGCCTATTTGCGGCGTTTGAGAGCCAGCAAGGAGACACCCCCCGTTGCCATCAAAAGGGCGATACCACCCGGTTCAGGAACGGCGGTTGGGGCGAGATTGGTATAAAACGCATCGGCAGGGAGCAGAACACGAGAGACGTTCTGGAAATTTCCCGTGTAAGTTCCCACAACAGTTTGATCAATGAGAAGTGAGCCGATGAAATTCTTCGACTCGTCATAAAAGCCGACGGGAACATTCATCTGACCTGCGCCGAAAGGATCGGGAACGACGCTGAAGGAGAACAGCCCCAGTCCTCTGGTGTAAAATGCGGTTGAGAAGTCCACGAAAATCGGACTGTAAATGCCAACCAGCGCATTATTCGCCGGGTCTGCGGGGGTGGGAAAGCCCGGATTGTCCGCAAAGACCTGCCCGGAGGTGGGTCCCGGATTTTGCGGCGTAAACGTCATTCCGAAGGACGCCGTGTATTGCGTGTTAACGGTGGAACCCGGTGCGACATCGGAGAAATTGACCACTTGAGCCTCCGCTCCACCCATCGCAAACGCCGTAATTGCCGTGATTAAGGCAAGCGCACTGGAAAGTAAAAGTGTTTTCTTCATTTGTTTTCTCTTTCAGAGAGAAACGGGAGGAGAGTGCCATAGACAAAATTCTCGTATTCGACACTCTCCCCCGTCTCGCTATTTAGTATCCGCCGAGCGCGGCTTTCGCCATAAGGAAGAAAACGTCCGTGTTGTCAAGAAGTCCGAAGAACAGGGTAGAAGCACGAGAACCCGTGCTATAGGCATAGAGTGGAATTTCGTTTGCCGTATGTCCTGCCTGAGAACCGTTTCCTCCGGTTTGCTGACCCCGCAAGAACATTCCGTTTGTCGCTTCGGGCGTTCTTGTCTGTACCGAGGTGGGGAAAGCCGTGAGTGTGCCCAGGGCAATTGCAAGCGTCTGGATTCCGTCGTTGACCGGGAACGGCTTCGCGAGATAATCCTCGTAACGATCCCCCGAACCACCAAAGCCGATGACGAGTTTGACCGCCGCATCGGGTGTGGCGGGATAGCCCGTCAGCGGATCAGAGGTAAGACCGTCGGGAGAGAGCATCGCCCCATAATTGGGGAACGCATTGCCAATAGCTGTTTGTCGAACGGGCTGAACCGCAGGATCGAATTTTCCGGCGTCGGAAACCAGTCCTTTTGCCGTTGTGCTGGAAATGGAACCATTGATGACGAAGCCGGAACATTCGTGATCGGCACTGACGATCACGAGGGTGTTGCCGTCTTGATTGGCAAACTCGATTCCCTTGCGAACGGCGTTATCAAATTCCAGGGTCTCATAAATGGCGCGATCCGCGTCCATCAAATGAGATTGTTTGTCAATGTGCGCCCCCTCCACCATCAGAAAGAAGCCCTTTGAGTTATTGTTATTGAGGGTGCGAATGGCGACTGCCGCCATCTCGTCCAGCATCGGCTGATCGGGTCCCTGTGCGTCGGCGACAACCGAAGTGGTGCGTGTTGGAGGATTGACCCCCCGGCGACCATTGATTTTGTCGAGAGCGACATTCATGTTGCCGTACTGGAACAAGCCAAGAACCTTTTCCGCGTTAGCAGGAACGGCGTTCATTGAGGTGCGAGTCGGGACATAGGCAAAGCCATCGCCCTGAAAGTCGGCGATTAGGTTTCGCCCCGGATCGAGCGCACCCGTAGCGACGCCAAGTGCGGAGGCAGTGGCGGCGGGCAGTGCGTAATCGGTGGCGTTGGAGCGATTGGAACCGATCACCGTGTTCGGCAGAAACCATCGGCGACCTCCGCCCATGAGAACGCGCAGGTTTTTGGTGTTTCGCTCGTCGAAATACTGATCACAAATTCCGGTTCCAGCGTTTCGATCCTGCGTATGGACCGCGTTGGCGGCGGGAGTGGCGTCTTCGATGTCTGCCGTAGAAACGATTCCAGTGGACTTACCGAATTTGCGGCTCAGATATTCAGAGAGGTATTCGATGCGAGGATTGTCAAAGGCTCCCGTGTGATTGGGGGCGGCGGGGGTCATTCCGACGGCGGGAATATCGAAAAAGGTGTTCGATGTATTATCCGGATAGACGCCTTCCTGATTGTTGTTGGCTTTGGAACCCGTGACGTAGTTTGCCATGCCGGGAGCCGAGTCGGTAATCAGGGAGTTAAGTGAGTGCGTGAGGATCGAGGCAATGTTGGGCATTCCGTCCATCGCAAGCAAGCCGTTGGTGCGTCCTTCGTCCAGCCCGAATCGGGTGAGACGCGCCGCCGTTTTGTGCGCCGCCCCCATGCCGTCACCGAGAAAAAAGATAATGTTTTTTACGGGTTTGCGGTTGCCGAAAGGATTGATGACGTTGTAGGATTTAGTGAGCGTGCTGCTTTCATTGGCGGAGTCGGTGGCTCGGAGCGTAATCGTATGCGCTCCGGTGGTCAGCAGAGAAAACTGGCGAACCGTCAGGCTTTTGGTAGCCGCATCGTAAAATGAGGGAGTTGTGGAGGCTTGCGTGGAAATCGTGACGCCATCCACTGCGATTGAGAGGGTGGAAACGGTGCGTCCGGCATCCAAAGTTGCCTCTCCGCGAATGTCGAAGCGTTGATCCACCAGAAATCCGGTGTTTTTGGGCGGGACAAGACTGAGGCGCGGCGGCACGGCAAAAGCGGCGGTGCTTCCGGTGGTACACAAGGCGGCGATAGCGGCGGGAAGGACGCTTTGTAATCGAGTTCTCTTCATTGGGTGATTTCTCCTATCTAACCCAAGTTGCTACCTACCCCGTGATAGCAAATGCTAGCACGGTTAAGAAGACCTTGAGTTCAAAGCCACGTGGGGTCACGGCATGGATCCGTTTCGCAAAGCGTGTGTTGATCTGAC
>JACMPS010000050.1 GCA_014377395.1 Chthonomonadaceae bacterium | reverse complement strand
CGGCTCCACATCCGTCGAGCGGCGGATTCCGCAACTCCATTTCGCTGGATCAATTTATTTCCGAGCGCATCGGCTATCTGACGCGCTTCCCTTCGTTGACACTGGGGGTCAATGTGTCAGGAAACTCGCGTAGCCTCTCCTGCACAGCGGGGGGCGTGTTGCTTCCCTGCGAGGACAAGCCGTCGGAAGTCTTCACCAAACTTTTTCTGGGAGGATCAGCCGAGGAAATGAGTGCACAGTCGCGCAAACTTTCGCTGGGGCGCAGTATCATGGACACGGTTGCAAAACAAACGAAGACTCTGGAGCGCAAAGTCGGCGTCAGAGATCGTGAACGCCTCGATCAGTATTTCACGGGGGTGCGCGAACTTGAACAGCGGATGGTTCAATCGGCGGAATGGGAGAAAAAACCTCGCCCTGTGATGACCGAAAAATTGCCGATTGATCCAAAAGACCCCCGCGAGTACATGGAAAAGGTACGTTTGATGTACGATCTGGCACAAATGGCATTTGCGACGGACTCGACTCGCAATATCACGCTGATGCTTGATAGCGTCAACTCGCCCGCGATCACGGTCGAGGGCAAGGCGGTCTCCGACGGCTACCATAATTTGTCGCATCACGGCAGAAGCCCGCAGAAAATGGACCAACTCGAACGGATTGACCGCGAACATATGAAGTTGCTGAACGGACTGTTTGCCGATCTGAAATCACACAAAGAAGGCGGGGAAACGCTCTTGGATCGCACGATGGTGCTTTATGGAAGTAACCTGGGCAACGCAAACACCCATGTGACCACGAATCTTCCAGTTCTCTTTGCAGGAGGCGGCTTCAAGCATGGTCAGCACCTCGCCTTTGATCGTGAGCGCAATGCTCCCTTGCCAAACCTCTTCGTGAACGTTCTCCAACGCTTCGGAATCGAGTCGGATCATTTCGCCTCCAGTACTGGAACCCTACGAGGTCTCGAAATGCTGAGAACTTCCTGAGAGTGTGTCTGCTTTGTGTACCGCCCCTTCCGAACCGCAGGGAGGGGCGTCCCTGGAATATCCTGTTCTCCTTTCATTCTTGCGGTAAAACTTCTTTCTTAACTCTCCACTTCTATCCTTGGGTCGCCCTTTTGATGATCGATCCCGGTGCGCCTGACGTTCGCCTTACAAAAGATGTGGACGTGGCTTTTAAGACGACTTCTCAGTCCTCTTGTACTCATCAAGGCTCATCTACAAGTTCTTCAATGTCTGCCACGATTTCCGCCATCCCGTATTTTTTTCTAATCACGGACAAAAGATGTTTAGCCGTTGCAATCTGCATTGCCAGTGAAATAGTTTTCACTGGCAAACACTCAATTCGATAAACGTAACAAAGAAAACCATCGTCATTTTCAACTTGAAGTGGGTCATAGTAATCATTCGCCTTGACAGTAATTGTGTTTCCTTTGTATACAAAAGTAGGATTAACAGAAGAAATTTTAAAGAGTAACTATTCTTTGAGATGCATCGCTACAGACACGATAGGCTCTTGTGTATTTAGCATAATTAGAAATTGTAGATCGTATTCCATCGACACTTCCTTTTCCAAATTGGCATGAATAGACCCGCACCAAATTTGATCCTCAACTGCCCCTGAAGACTTACCTTGTCTCTCAGCGCAAGATAAAGTTGTTGCACTTGTCGCAGGAATGAATTCCGCGCTGTGAGGCGTACCGCCCCTGAATTGGCTAAAACTCGGACACCAAATGCGTGCTTACGATGAAATAGAAGGTTTCGAGAGGTTAAAAGAAGCCTTATCGTCATTGCTTTTGCATTGAGTCCACGTAGGTGGACTTTGTGCCTTTGTAGCCGGGGAATAAATTCCCCGGACTTCCTTTCAACGATCTGATATCCTTTTCGCTATGGGACAAGATAAGCCCCGAAGAGGAACATACGAGAATTACCTTTGTCGCCACCACTCTTTGAGACGAAAGTTCTCTGAAAAAAGAACGCATAAGGGCGAAGTGATCTCCGTCAATAAGGCTCTATCAGGAGAACGGGATTCTTCGCCCCCTACTTTATATTTCGGTTTGGGGAACAACAATCAACTCTTTCTCCGTAATTACTTTGTTTAGCAAAGTTCTTTACAGAGGAGAAAATATGAAAGAAAAATATGACCTGCCGTGCGCGGGTCTGATTTTGGCACTTGGGTTGGGGTTAGGTGCAGAGGCAAATCTGTTGCTTTACGGACAAAAGCCAGGATTGGGATGGACGCTGTTTTTGCTGACGCTTCCCTTCGTACTCCTGTTGGTTTTGCGGCGTTGTGGCATCCGTCCGTGTTGGTCAAGCCTTGCCCCTCTACTGGGAGCCTACGCTTTTTTTGCGGTGTCGCTTACGGTGCGCTCCAGCGAATTCGTCACCCGACTCAATGCCGTTGCCTGTTTGCTTCTGGGGGCATTGATCGTCCGTTTCGCCCTTTCAGGAAGACTCTGTGATCTCCGATTAGCCGAGATTTTGACGATCCCGTTTTCTCTTCTGGGCGCGAGTCTTTACAAGGCAACTCCCCTTGTCACTGAAGCGACAAAAAGCCTCCAGAACACGGATTATCGCCGTAAGTCCGCGCCACTGCTGAGGGGATTACTCCTGTCGTCCCTCGTTCTTCTGCTCTTCGTTCCCCTGCTGATCTCCGCCGATGCGGTTTTTGCAAAACGTGTCATGGATTTGCTCTATTGGCTACAGCCGGAGAGTTGGAGGGAGCAAGCGGGGCGGGTAGGCTTATTGGTCGTGACTTTCTGGCTGACGGTTGGCTCTTTAGTCCATGCCCTTACCGCCCGTCATTGCACGGATCTGCCGTGTGAGGAAAAGAATTTGCCATTAGGTTTTATCGAAACGATGACGGTCTTATCGAGTGTCGCACTTGTTTTCGGGGCGTTTCTCTCGGTCCAACTCACTTATCTTTTTGGAGGAGCGGCGCGGGTCATTTCGGTGCCGGGACTAACTTACGCCGAGTACGCGCGACGCGGATTTGCGGAACTGGTGACGGTCTCCGTGCTAACGCTTGCCCTCACCCTTTGTCTCAAGGCTTTTACCCGGCGTGTCGGAAAGCAAGCAGGAGGATTTTCCGCGCTCGCCACCGTGATTATTGCCGAGACCCTGATTCTGCTCGGTTCCGCCTGGAATCGAATGACTGCCTACGAAGCGGCGTATGGTGCCACGCAAACCCGATTGCACGTAGACGTGTTCATTGTCTGGTTGGGGATTGCCCTGCTCTGGCTCTTTTTCACGCTGTGGTCACGCACTCTGTCGGCTCGCTTTGCAGTAGGAGGTGTGGTTTGTATCCTGGGATTTGTCGCAAGCCTGAATGTAATCAACCCCGACGCCCTTATGGTGCGCCGTAACTCGCTTCACTGGAGCGAAAAGGGCAACCTGGACTACAAGGCACTTATGCTACTCTCCGATGATGCGAACTCTGAGATTGCCCTTCTCTGCCGAAAGTTGCCTGACGGAGAGGCGCGTCGTGCGCTTGAGAAGGAACTTCTGCAACGCAAAACCGCCCCGAAAGACTGGCAAAGTTGGCACGTCAGAAGGTGAGTAACCGAGTCTTTAATAAGTATCCGGCAGACTCTGCCTCTGTTGTTTGTAAAATCCTACAACCTACAAAGGTAGGGCAAGGCAGGATAGGGAGACGATCATCAGTTTCCTCTGCCTACTCTCTAAGGCTTGCCAATTCTTGCGCGTCCCGTGTTAGCCCAATTGACGAAACGCACCCTCTTTGTGACACGGGGTTTATCCGTGCCGTAGTTGCCTGCCTTAATGTGAATAAGGGCAAGAAAGCGCGAGTCGGCGACGGAGAGGGCTTTGGTCACGGTTTGGTAGGGAGTTGTCGCCGATCCGTTTCCGGTGGTGTCGTTTCCCCCGGCACGATCCACATAAAAGTTGAGGGTTAGTTTGTGTATCGCGACACTATGATAGTTTCCAGTTGCGATACCGACCACATCAGTCAATCCGGCGGGAATAGTGATTTGCCCCTGAGAGTTGTCACCCCATGCGACTACCGTACCATCCGATTTAAGAGCGAGGGTAAACCAGAATCCGGCAGCGATGGCGGTCACATTGGTTAACCCGGCAGGGACGTTGCGCTGACCGTAGCCGTTGTGTCCCCATACGATCACCGTTCCGTCCGATTTAAGGGCGACGCTGTGCGTATCTCCTGCGGCGATAGCGGTCACATTCGTGAGTCCGGCGGGGACATCGCACTGCCTCAGACTATTGTTCCCCCACGCGACCACTGTGCCATTTGACTTCAGGGCTAAGCAATGCTGATTCCCTGCAGCAATGGCAATGACGTTAAACAGTCCGGCAGGAACATTGGTTTGCCCATGAGAGTTGTCGCCGACGGCGACTACTACGCCAAAGGATGTGATGGCAAGGCTGTAGAACGGTCCCGCGGCAATGGCAGAGTAGGTGTATGTGCTAGAAAGAAAACGCTCAAGATAGGAGTTGTCTCCCCAGGAGACTACCGTGCCGTTCGATTTCAGGGCTAAACAGTGATAACCCCCTGTTGCAATTGCGGTGACGCTACTCAAATTGGCGGGAACATTGCACTGACCTACCCCATTGTCTCCCCATGCAACGACTGTGCCATCCAACTTGAGCGCGAGGTTATGATTGGCTCCGGAATCGATGGCGATCACATTGTCGAGTCCGGCGG
>JACMPS010000529.1 GCA_014377395.1 Chthonomonadaceae bacterium | reverse complement strand
TTGGAGTGGCAAGAAAAGAGGGAGAGCGAATGGAGCATTTTGAGGAGGGTATTGCTTTCTACCCTACTGTCGCTTCAAGTTTTCTGATTACATCGCGCCCATATTCCGTTAGAGTATGTTTTCCATAACTCAACCTGTCGAAAGACGTTTTTGAAGCGGGAAGGGACGGGAGGAGCCCCGCCGGGTTGATCTGCCCGTATCCCCTGAAAAATAGGGCTATAGCCCGCATTCCAATCTTCTCTGTTCACTCCTGCCTGAACCCTGATCTCCTCCCGTGTAAAAGTGGCGGTTTCATTAAGGGAAACTATCTTTGCTACTGCGTGAAGGATTTTTTCGGAATGGATCATTTGGAGGTCTCCGTTCTGAGAGAATAGTAGATTGAAAAACTATGCAAGAACAAAGGTACCTCAAAAGCCTCTTCTTCAGTTCTCAGGTGATGCCGAGATAGACAGCAAGCGTTGTTATATTTTTAGGCATCAAGCATTACGGTATCAGACATGCTTCCTTTCTTGCCCTCATTTTCTTTCCCCACTCGATTTCGGGTATCCTCTTCACGGCTATTCTAAGCGGAGCAAAGCCTCCGCAATCTCACACTCTTTCACTAAATCAAATGAGGACGAAGACGACCATGAAGATTGGAATTCTAACAGGCGGCGGAGACTGCCCCGGATTGAATCCCGCTATACGCGGGTTTGTGATGAAGGCGATTGACTACGGCTATGAAGTCTACGGAATACGTGAAGGCTGGCGAGGTCTCGTCAAGCCGATCATTGACGACAAACCGCTTACCGTCGCCGATGTCGAAGAGATCATCTACCGGGGCGGCACAATCCTCCGTTCCTCCCGCACCAATCCCTACAAAGACCCCGCACAACTTGAAGCCGTGATGAAAAACATTAAGGAATACAATTTCGATTGTATCGCGGCACTCGGTGGGGAAGACACGCTTGGTGTTGCCTCTAAATTGTGGAAAGACGGCGTTCCCACCGTCGGCATTCCCAAAACAATGGACAACGACCTTTCCGAAACCGATTACACGTTCGGCTTTGACACGTCTGTCAACGTGGACACCGACGCGGTAGACCGCCTGCGCGACACGGCACGCTCCCACATGAGAATCATCGTTCTTGAAGTCATGGGGCGTCACGCCGGGTGGGTGGCACTTCACACGGGAATTGCGGGAGGAGCCGACTACATCACCCTCCCTGAAATTCCGCTCGATCTCGACGACATGATAACTCACCTCAAGTCCGCCTACGGGCGCAAGCAGTACGGCATCGTGGTTGCCTCCGAGGGAACGGAACTCCCCTCTATTGGCGACGATGAAAAGAAACTGGATGCGTTTGGACACGTCATTCTCTCCGACAGAAACGTCGGTGATTATCTCGCCACCGAGATTGAAAAACGCACCGGGATCGAAACCCGCTCTGCCGTCACCGGACACATTCAGCGCGGCGGTGCGCCTACCCCCTTTGACCGCGTTCTTGCTTCCCGGCTCGATATTCGTGCCGCACAGTGCGTTTACGAAAAAGATTTTGGGAAAATGGTGGCGATTCGCGGCACCGACATCGTTCCCGTTCCGATTGACAAAGCAACAGGAACCCTCAAGACCGTTCCGCTCGAACTTTACGAGTCCCTCAAGCCGCTTTTCAACAAATAGTCCTCAACGAAAATAGGTCTCAATAAGACTTGAAATTCCCTGACGCCCTTTTGTTCTGAGCGTCAGGGGATTTGTGCTTGATCCGTTAGTCATTATTTCAGCATACTCGCGCCGAAGAGCGACTTTCGAGCCTGATTTCAGCACTATCAGTTTCACTCAGTAGAAATTTTGAGCAGAAATTTAGATGAAACGTATTTGGTGTCCGCGTTTTAGCCAATTCAGGGGCGGCACGGGAGCGCGGAATTTATTCCTGCGTCGCGCAAATCCAACTATGCGTTCTATAGAGTGCTACTATTAGCGTTGCCTTCGTGTCGAACATCAACCAACCTCTCCTCAATAAGTCTCCTCTCGAAGTAGCAGGGATTCAGCCTCTTCGTCTCGAAATAAAAGGGGCGGCTTTTATGCTGACAACATTTCACACTTGCAAGATAGGAAACACTATGCCGAAGATTACCCTCATTGGTGCCGGTTCTACGATTTTTGCCAAGAATCTACTGGGAGACATTCTCTCCTTTCCCGAACTCGCCCACGCTGAGATCGCTCTGATGGACATCAACGACGAACGCCTGAAAACGTCGGAGATTGTTGCCCGGAAAGTGGCGGCGGCAGTGGGTGCAAGTCCGACCGTCACCACGCACACCGAGCAAAAATCCGCTCTGGAAGGCGCGGATTATGTGATCAATATGATTCAGGTGGGCGGCTACAAGCCTTCGACCGTGATTGATTTCGAGATTCCCAAAAAGTACGGGTTGCGCCAGACGATTGCCGACACGCTCGGTATCGGCGGCATTATGCGGGCACTCAGAACGATCCCGGTCATGCTCGAAATGGGCAAAAACATGGAGAACGAAGCGGCGGACGACGTGACTTTTCTCAACTATGTCAACCCGATGTGTATGAACACCTGGGCATTTTATCGTGCCTCAAAGGTGAACGTCGTGGGTCTCTGTCACTCGGTACAGGGGACGGCGGAACAACTCGCCAAAGACATTAAGGTTCCGATTGAGGAGATCAATTACCTCTGTGCAGGCATCAATCACATGGCGTTTTACTTGAAATTCGAGAAAGACGGCGAAAGCCTTTACCCGGAAATCCACAAAGTGATTGAGGAGGGGCGCACTCCCGATTGGAACCGCACTCGTTATGAAATGCTGACCCGCCTCGGTTATTTCGTCACCGAGTCTTCGGAGCATTTTGCGGAATACACGCCTTATTTCATTCGCCGTGACAAGCCCGAACTGCTTGAAAAATTCAATGTGCCGCTTGACGAGTACATCACTCGTTGCGAAAACCAGATCGCAGGTTGGCACAAAATGAAAGCCCTCTATGAGAGCGACGAGCCGATTGAAATCAAACGCTCACATGAGTACGGCTCGCTGATCATTCATTCGCTGGAAACTGGAACGCCGCGTGTGGTTTACGGCAATGTGGAGAACAAGGGGCTGATTGATAATCTGCCACAGGGGTGTTGCGTGGAGGTTCCTGTGCTGGTGGACAAAAACGGACTACAGCCTACAAAAATCGGCGCAATTCCGCCGCAACTCGCCGCGCTGATGCAAACCAACATCAATGTCCAGTCGCTGACGGTAGAAGCCGCCCTGACCGGCAAAAAGGAACACGTTTATCACGCCGCCATGTTCGATCCGCACACTTCCGCAGAACTGACGCTCGATGAAATCTACGCAATGGTGGACGAATTACTGATCGCACACGGCGACTTTATCCCGCCGCTACACTAACTCACAGGAGAGGGGCAGGAGTAGGGCAATTCCACTCTTGCCTCGCAGGTAGGTTCGGTGCAATACGGAGAGTGCTTACTCCGAAAATGCGTGAATGAACGCGAACGCAGGAAAGAATTTCAAGCGGCAATATCGAGCGGAGCGTGAATGAGGCGGATCAATCTCTGTGCGTGAAGAGCGCACTGTGCGTAAGTTCTGCCCTCAGTATCAACAAACTCTACCTCGAAGACACCGGGCGAGAGCGTCTCCACAATCGCACCGACCTGCCCCCGCAAGAGTGATTGTTCCGGGACATCCTCAAGCAATGCCACTGTGTCCAAAAGGTGAAAAGAAGCATTTTGCCTGATGCCCTCATCGAATGTAAGCGGAAAGTGTTTTCATTTCCCTTCCGATCTCCACAAAGAAAGTGGGAGACGGAGAGAAGATTGAAAAGCCGAAGGGGGCGTTGTAATTTACGGCAACGCCCCCACTTTCTCAAACCAGCCTCTTTTTACTGCCCCCTACTTTGTTGTTGCCCCGGCTTTTACTTGTCCTTGTTCTCAATCCCCATCTTCACCCGATTCGGATAGTTCGGACGTTTTGCAGGAATGAACGCTTTGGTTTTAAGATCGGTCAGCATCTGTTTGATCGCGACATTAAGTTGTGGGTCGTTGTCGTTCTGCATCTGAGCGGGGTCGTCCATCACCATAATGTCGGGATCAACCCCATGCCCCTCAATGCCCCAGTTTCCATCGAGTTTGTAGAAAGCAAAGGAGGGAGCCGTCACACTCGCGCCATCGAGAAGAGGAGGATAGCCTGAGATTCCCACAAGACCGCCCCAGGTGCGTGTCCCGATTAGTTTCCCCAGTCCCGCCTGCTTAAAGTAGTACGGGAAAGCATCGCCGCCGGAGCCTGCGAGACCATTGATCAGCATACATTTAGGACCCGTTGCCGCATCGGGAGGCCAGACCCAATCCTGTTGATCGCGCCGCGCCCAGTAGTTCGTCACAGGACGATTGAGAAGTTCGATAAAGCGGGTCGGAATCTGCCCGCCTGCGTTCCAACGCTCGTCAATGATGAGTGCGTCTTTGCCACGCTGTCCCAGCAGTTGTCGGACGAGATCGCTCTGCCCATCCGTCCCCGTGTTCGGAACATAGATGTAGCCGACGCGCCCCCCGGTCATTTTGTCAACGAAAGCACGTTTGTTCTCGATCCAGGCACGATAACGAAGGGTAGCGTCACTGGAGGGCAAACGAGTTGCAATCTCCCGTGAAGTCGAGTCGAGTGACGGCTTTTCACTCACGGTGAGCGTGATCACACGATCATTCAGCCCTACAAATGCGGCGTAGGGGTCTTTGTGAGTGTCTACCGGAACGCCATTCACGGCAAGCAGGTAGTCCCCCTCCTTCACCTTGACACCGGGCAGACTGAGTGCGCCCACAGCGTCCGTGTCCCATGCCGCACCCCGATAAATTTTGGTGATGCGGTAAGCTCCGTTTTCCAGTGCAAAGTCAACACCCGGAACCCCGACCCCGATGGACGGCAAGCCACGCTCGACTTCACCCCCACTGTAGTAGGCGTGACCGACATTGAGTTCGGAGATCATTTCGCTAATGATAAAGCCGACATCTTCGCGTGTGGCAGCATCAGGCAACATCGCCGCATACTGAGCGTGGACGGCATTCCAATCTACGCCATGCATTGTGGGATCATAAAAGAAGTCACGCTGAAGACGCCATGCCTCATCGAAAATCTGTTTCCACTCCTCACGGGGGTGAACAGTCACGCTCATTCCCCCGGTCACAACGGCTTCTTTCGCGCCCCCCGCGCTTGCCTCCTGAATGGTGGCTCCTCCGGCACTTGGATAAAGTATCTTTTTGCCGTCAGGGGAGAGATCGAACCCCCCGATACCGGGGGCGACAGGCTTTTCTACTTTAAGTTCGTCTTTCAGATCGAAAGAATAAATTCCCGTGCTTTGTCCCTGTCCGCTCCGAACATAGAGCAACTGGTTTTTGTCGTTCACGGCTAAATTGCGGAAGTTTCCCGAAGGCACCGAAAGCGCAAACGCCCGCATTTCGATTTTGTCAAAATCAATCGTTATTTTCTTTGGGGCTTCGGCGACGGGAGATTTAGCGGGATCCGCAGACTTGTTCGGCGCAACAGGTGTGGACTTTTCGCCTCCTTCACGTAGGGCGGTAAACGGCAGGGGTTGTCCTGCGGGACCTGCCGTTCCGTTCATCGTCGCACCGGAGATTACGCCCGTAAAGGTAATGGTGGCTCCATTTAGATCGAACGTCAACAAGAGTGTCTTCGTTGCCGCAACGTAGGTTCCGGCAACGGAGGCACTTCCCGCATCGGACGCAATGGTTCCAGTGACGGTATTGTCGGCGTTGAGTTTCAGGGTCAACTTAAACGCGATCATGCCGCCGGGAAAGTTATCGCCCTTCACGCTTCCGTTCCACACGCCGCTTACGTTCTCGTCCGCCACTTTTTGCAGAACCGGTTTTGCAACGAGGACGGTGGACTCGATTTCGACTTCCGCCTTTGGTTCGGCTTTAACAGGCTCAATCTCGATTTTAGGCAAATAGGGGGAAGCAACGTCCTCACGCAAAGGCAAAGCCACAAGTACCTGTGAGTTATTGTAAATCCAGGTGGTTCCTCCCAGGTCTTCATAGGTAGGATTAAACGCACGACTGGAGGCGAAGTACAGATAATCACCAACGCGATCAAAAGCAGGTGCGGTTTCATTGAACATTCCCGATGTGACCTGCTTTTTTTCGTTTGCTTCGACGTTGTAAATCCAAATCGCAGAGGTTTTCAGCTTAGGGTCAGTCAAATCATAAGCAATAAAACGGCTATCCGTAGACCAACTGAATGTGGGCTGACCTCCCACGCTTTCTTGAACCACCGTTTTAACAGTTTTGTTTTTGGTGTCGTAAATGCTGAGAATGCCCGCTTTGTCCGTGTAGGCAATAAAGCGGCTATTCGGAGACCAACTTGGATTGTAGTAGTAGGTTTTACTCCCCTTTGTGAGTTGAGTAGGGGTTCCTTTACCGTCGGCGGGCGTCGTGTATATCTCATAATCCCCTGTTGCGTCGGAGAAGTAAGCGATCCACTTGCCATCAGGCGACCAGGAAGGGGAACGCTCGGCACTTTTGCTGGTGCGTGTCAGATTGCGGGGAGTGCCCTCTTTGATGGGAGCAATCCAAATATCGCCTCGCGCTTCGACAACCGCACGTTGCCCCGAAGGGGCGATTGCAAAATTGGTGATAAAGCCTGAGGCATCGAGGGTGCGATCTCGAACGCCGAACTTATCGCCGGGAATGCGAACGAGAACTTCGGTTGCTTTGTCGCTTCCGAGTTCGTAGCGCATCAGTTTTGCGCCGTACTGAAAAACAACTTCGCCCTTTCCATTTGTTCCGGGTCCAATTGAGGGCCATTTAAGATCATAATCGGCGTATCTGGTTTTCTGTGTGCGTTTGTGAGTGAGCGTATCGTAGCTCCAGAGATTGAGGCGATGCTCGGGCCCATTATCCGACAGATAGATGATTTGAGAACCTTGCCACATCGGAGCCGTATCGGTTCCTTCCCAATCCGTGATTTTTTGAGAAGTTTTCTCCTTTAGATCGAAAAGCCAGATGTCGGTTGCCATGCCGCCGCGATACCGTTTCCAGGTGCGGATGTCTGTGCTGTGAGGAGTGTAGGCGAGCATACGCCCATCAGGTGAGATCGCACCCTCTTCCCCGTAAGGAACAGGCAGACGGGTGGGAATGCCGCCGTTTTTGCTCACGGTGAAAAGTTGTTGCTGTCGCGGAAGTCCCGCATACCCATTGGTGCTGAAAATAATTTTGCCGTCGGGCGACCACCCGCAGACCACTTTGCCTGCGGGATGATAGGTAATTCGGGTGGGACTACCGCCCTCCACAGACATCGTGTAGATGTCACGCCCCCCTTCGTAGTTTCCGACAAAAGCAATAGTGTCGCCGTCGGGGGAAAAGCGGGGCATACTTTCCTGTCCTGGGGGGCTGGAGAGGGGCAGAGCCATTCCCCCCTCTTTCGGGACAATCCATAGATCGTTGGCATAGGAGAAAACGATGTGCGTTTTGCTGATCGCGGGAAAGCGTAGCATCCCGGCATGAGGGCGCGTGCCATTCACACTTTGAGAGGACGCAGAGCCTGAAACCAGAACAAGGGACACACTGAAACAGGATAAAAGTTGACGGGTTACAAAGAAACCTAAGGTTGACAAGTCGGGAAACCTCCAAAACGAAATGCAAACGATTTGAGAGATTGAGTATACCGGGAAAGCGGCGGCGCAAGCACAAAATGCTCTTCACAAAACGAATTTTTTGTATTGTGTCAGTGCCGTCGCACTAGCCTCGGAAGGAAACGTTCCGGGATTTGTACGTTCTGTCCGCTTCTCTGAGGTCTACTGCCTTTCCTTCTTACGTCAATGCAACGTAATACAAGACGTTTCGAGTATAATTTCACCCTAACGGAGCGATCAAATCCTCCGTAAACCAGAGGAGATGATACGAGTTCATGCAAACGTCTACGGAAGAGACCCCTCTTCCTGCCCATGCTTCCCCCCGCCCCGAATATCCGCGCCCCCAACTGGTGCGTCCCCTCTGGATGAACCTCAACGGAGAATGGGAGTTCGCCACCGACACCCACGATCAAGGATTAAGACGCGGCTGGCATCTAGACCAAAGTGCGTTTAAGCGACAAATTACGGTTCCCTTCGCTTACCAGACGAAACTCTCCGGGATCAACGATCAAAGCATTCATCAAGTGGTCTGGTATGCACGAACACTCGAAATTCCAGAAGAGTGGGAAGGGAAAGACATTCTCCTGCACTTTGGCGCGGTAGACTACAAAACCACCGTGTGGGTCAACGGGCAGGAAGTCGGTAGCAATCAGGGCGGACACGTCCCCTTTACCTTCGATATTGCGCCCTACCTCGTAGAAAATAGCAATGGAGAAAAAGGCAATCGGATTGTCCTTCGTGTCGAGGACACGCAAGACCCCTACCAGCCACGCGGCAAGCAAGCCGTGAGCGGACTACCGAAATCCTGCGATTATTATTGTACGACGGGTATCTGGCAGACCGTCTGGATTGAACCCGTGTCCCCGGTTCGTATCGAGGAACTGCGCCTCAAGCCGATCCTGAATGTCGGAGAGGGTGATGCCGTCGAAGTTCGGGTTCTCCTTCATGCGCCCTCGATTGGTTGGGAGATCGAAGTCGAAGTGATGGATTGCGACAATGGAAATGAGATCGTAGCCCACACCGAGCGTAACGATGTCGGAGCTTCCTCGCGTCTTCTTTTGAGAATTCCTCAGCCGAAGCGCTGGTCTCCTGAAAATCCGCACCTTTATGGCTTAAAGGTTCGCTTGCGAAAAAACGGGAAATTGCTCGATGAAGTCGAATCCTATTTTGGGCTGCGTGAGGTGCACTTGCGCGACGGCAAATTACTTCTCAATGGAGAACCAACCTACCTGAAATTGGTGCTGGATCAGGGCTATTGGCCCGATGGAGGAATGACTGCCCCCACCGATGACGCGATCCGCTACGACGTGGAAGTCACTAAAGCGATGGGCTTTAACGGGGCGCGAAAGCACCAAAAAGTGGAAGATCCGCGCTGGCTTTACTGGTGCGACAAACTGGGGCTACTCGTCTGGGGAGAGATGCCCAACTCCCGTGCCTGGTCGCCGAGAGCCGAAGAACTCTTTCTTGCGGAATGGGAACGAGCGGTGCGCCGGGACTACAATAGCCCCTCAGTGATCGTGTGGGTTCCCCTTAACGAATCGTGGGGCGTACCCGATCTCAGCCAGGATCACGCAGGGCAGTACGCTTTTCTCGAACGAGTAGTCGCACTGACACGCCGCCTCGATCCCGACCGCCCCGTGATCGACAACGATGGCTGGGAGCATACTGACGTTACTGACATCATGGCGATCCATGACTACACACCGACCGGGGACGGGTTGCGAAAACGCTACGCCGAAACGATTGCGGGAGGAGCCTTGCCTGAAAAAATCTGGGGGAGTAGCGGCGTCAAACATCTCGCAAAAGGTGCGCGTTATCAGGGACAACCCGTCATGCTCACCGAAGTCGGTGGATTTCTGATGACGCCCGACTTGCCTCCTGAGAAATGGGATCGGCTTTATCAATTCTATGGTTCCTGTGCAACACCGGAAGAACTGCTGGAGCAGTACCGCGATCTCATGGAAGGTCTCGCCTCTCTTCCTTTTGTGTCGGGCTTCTGCTACACGCAATTGACCGACATTGAA